>CAXTQM010000116.1:0-7530 GCA_964246205.1 uncultured Beijerinckiaceae bacterium
CCCTCATCCGACCCGACTGCGTCGGGCCACCTTCTCCCGCGAGCGGGAGAAGGAAAGGCCGTCATCATGACCCCCATCACCTGCTTCGCCGGCAGGCACGTCGCCCTGTTCGGCCTCGGATCCTCCGGCCTCGACGCCGCGCGCGCGCTGCTGGCCGGCGGTGCCACCGTGGCCGCCTGGGACGACAAGGAGGCCTCTCGCGAAAAGGCCGCCGCGGCCGGCATCGCGATCGTCGACTTGCATCACGCCGACTGGTCGGGGTTCGCCGCCTTCGTGCTGGCGCCGGGCGTGCCGCTGACTCACCCGCAGCCGCACTGGACCGTCCCGCTCGCGCAAGCGGCAGGCGTCGCCATCATCGGCGACGTCGAGCTGTTCTGCCGCGAGCGCGCGGCCATCGCGCCCGACGCGCGCTTCGTCGCCATCACCGGTACCAACGGCAAGTCCACCACGACGGCGCTGACGGCGCACCTCTTCCGCGAGTTCGGCTACGCCGTGGCGATGGGCGGGAACATCGGCACGCCGGTGCTGCAGCTGCCGCCGCCCTCGCGCGAGCGCGTCCACGTCATCGAGTGCTCGTCGTTCCAGATCGACCTCGCGCCGTCGATCCAGCCGACCGCCGGCATCCTCATGAACCTGACGCCCGACCACCTCGACCGCCACGGCACGATGGCGAACTACGCCGCGATCAAGGGTCGGCTCGTGGCGCATTCGCAGACCGCGATCGTGTCGGTCGACGACCCCGACAGCGCCGCCATCGCGCAGGGCCTGTCGTTCGAGGGCCGCGGAGTGGAGACGATCTCGGTCGCCGGGCGCATGGTGGCCCAGGGCATCACCCTCGACGGCACGGTGCTGATGCGCCACCGCGACATGCAGGCGACGCCGATCGCCAATCTCGCCGACATCGCGGCGCTGCGCGGCGCCCATAACGCGCAGAACGCCGCCGCCGCCATCCTCGCCTTGGGCGACGATGCCCGCGACCTCCCGCGCCTGCAGGCGGCGTTGCGCTCGTTCCCCGGCCTCGCCCACCGCATGGAGCAGATCGCGTCGCGCGACGGCGTCATCTTCGTCAACGACAGCAAGGCCACCAACGCCGACGCGGCGGAGAAGGCGCTGCTGGCCTTCCCGCGCGTGCACTGGATCATCGGCGGCAAGGCCAAGGAGGGCGGCATCGAGCCGCTGCGCCCGCTGTTCGGGCGCGTCGCCAAGGCCTATCTCGTCGGCGCCGCAGCCGACCTCTTCGCCGCCACGCTGGAGGGCGCCGTGCCGTTCGAGCAGTGCGGCACGATCGAAGTCGCCACGAAGCGAGCCGCCGCCGACGCCCGCGCCGAGGTCGAGAGCACCGGCGTCGACCAGGTCGTGCTGCTCTCGCCGGCCTGCGCCAGCCAAGACCAGTTCAGCGATTTCGAGCAGCGCGGCGAGCGGTTTCGCGAATGCGTGAGAACTTTGCTAGACCCCGCGGGGTGAAAGGCATGGTTAATCCTTCGTGTCCATGATGGCGGCGGACGCCCGGTTTCAACGCCGGGCGATGGCACCCGCGCAGGCGGGCCCCGGAGCCCAGAGCATGGTATCGCGCGCGCAACGCACCGCCCTGGCGAACTGGTGGTGGACCGTCGACCGCTGGCTCATCGCCGCACTCTGCGTCCTCGTCGTCGCCGGCATGATCCTGACCATGGCGGCGAGCCCGCCGGTGGCCGAGCGCATCGGCCTGCCGACCTTCCACTTCGTCAACCGCCAGGCCGAGGCTCTGATCCCGGCCATCGCCGTGCTCGTCGGTGTCTCCTTCCTCAGCCCGCGTCAGGTGCGCCGCGCCGCGGTGATCCTGTTCGTCGTGTCGATGGGCCTCATCGTGGTGGCGCTGCTGTTCGGCCACGAGGTCAAGGGCTCGCGCCGCTGGATCTTCGGCATCCAGCCCTCCGAATTCCTAAAGCCCGCTTTCGTCATCCTCGTCGCCTGGGCCTTCTCCGAGGGCGGTAAGCGCCGTGACGTGCCCGGCACGATCCTCGCCGTGCTGCTGCTGCCGCTAACCGTCGTGCCGCTGATGCTGCAGCCCGATTTCGGCCAGACCATGCTGGTCACCCTGGTATGGATGGCGCTGTTCTTCATGGCCGGGCTGCACTGGTTCTGGATGGTCGGGCTCGGCGGCGGCGGCCTCGTCAGCGTCTTCGCCGCCTACAAGTTCGTGCCGCACGTGCGCGCCCGCATCCTCAAGTTCATGGACCCGGCTTCGGGCAACGGCGTCACCGACACGTTCCAGGTCGACACCGCGCTGGAGACGATCAAGGCCGGGCGCTGGCTCGGCAAAGGCCCCGGCGAGGGCACGGTGAAGCGCATCCTGCCCGACGCCCACACCGATTTCATCTTCGCCGTCACCGGCGAGGAGTTCGGCCTCGCCGCATGCATGGCGCTCTGCTCGGTTTACGCCTTCATCGTGATCCGCGGCCTGCTGCGCGCCGCCCGCAGCGAGGACCCGTTCTGCGCCTTCGCCGGCGCCGGTCTGGTCATGCTGTTCGGCATCCAGGCGGCCATCAACATGTCGGTCAACCTGCACCTGATGCCGGCCAAGGGCATGACCCTGCCTTTCATCTCCTACGGCGGCTCCTCGCTGGTGTCGGTGGCGATCGAGATGGGCTTCCTCATCGCCGTGACCCGCCGCCGCCCGCGCTCGGAGATCGCCTACGACCGCGAGCGCGGCGTGCCGGCCGGTGCGCTGGCGGGGCAACCGGCATGAGCGCGCGTCCCGTCCTCGTCGCCGCCGGGGGCACCGGCGGCCACCTGTTCCCGGCGCAGGCGCTGGCCGAGGCGCTCGGGGCCCGCGGCATCCCCGTCGAACTCGTCACCGACGACCGCGCGCTACGCTACGGCGCTGAGTTTCCGGCGCGCATGATCCACCACGTCAAGGCGGCGACGCCAACCGGCGGCAACCCGCTGAAACGGGCGCTCGCCATCGTCTCGCTGCTGCGCGGCACGGGCGCGGCGCGCGGCATCATCCGCCGCATCCGGCCTCGCGCCGTCGTGGGCTTCGGCGGCTACCCGCCCGTGCCGCCGGTGCTGGCGGCGACGCAGCTCAGGATACCGACGATCCTGCACGAGCAGAACGCCGTGATGGGGCGCGCCAACCGCTTCCTCGCCCGCCGCGTCCAGGCGCTGGCCAAGGGCATGGACAACCTCGCCATCGCCAATCCCGCCGTCGCCGCCAAGGCGGTCCTGGTCGGCAACCCGATCCGGCCGATGGTGCTGGAGGCCGCGGCGCTGCCCTATCCGGCCTTCAACGGCGGCATGCTGCACCTGCTGGTCACCGGAGGCTCGCAGGGCGCCCGCGTCATGTCCGACGTGGTACCGGCAGCCGTCGCGCTGCTCGATCCGGCCGACCGCGCCCGCCTCGTCGTCGTGCAGCAAGCCCGCGGCGAGGACGAGGCTCGCGTCAAGGCGGCCTACGCCGCCATGGGCCTCGCCGCCGAGGTCCAGCCCTTCTTCACCGACCTGCCGATGCGCATCGCTCAGGCGCATCTCGTGATCGCGCGCGCCGGTGCCTCCACCGTGTCGGAGCTGGCCGCCATCGGCCGACCGTCGATCCTGGTGCCGTTCCCGCACGCGCTCGACCAGGACCAGGCTGCCAACGCCGCCCTGCTCGAGAAGACCGGGGCCGCCATGGTGATCCGGCAGACGGAGTTCACGCCCGACTGGCTCGCGGATTCGCTCCGGCTGGCGCTGGCCGATCGCGAAGGGCTCGAGGCTCGCGCGCTCACGGCGAAAGCAACCGGCATCTCCGACGCCGCCGACCGCCTCGCCGACCTCGTAGAGCGCCTGATGCTGCCGGAGGCGGCGTGATCGACAAGCTTCAATGCCCTCATGGAGAGGAGCGCGAAGCGCGTCTCGAACCACGAGGGTCCAGTGAGCGATTCTGGACCGCCTCGCGGTTCGAGAAGGCCTTCGGCCTCCTCACCATGAGGCTATTGAGACAAGGACGCGTCCCATGAGACTGCCGGCGGAGCTCGGACCGATCCATTTCATCGGCATCGGCGGCATCGGCATGTCGGGCATCGCCGAGGTGCTGCTGAACCTCGGCTACAAGGTGCAAGGCTCGGACGCCTCGGCCAACGCCAACGTGCAGCGGCTGCGCGACAAGGGCGCTACGATACACGTCGGCCACGACGCGGCGCACGTTGTGAACGCCGAGGTCGTGGTGGTCTCGACCGCAATCCGACGCGACAATCCCGAGCTGGTGGCCGCCCGCGCCGCCCGGCTTCCGGTGGTCCGCCGCGCGGAAATGCTGGCCGAGTTGATGCGGCTGAAGCATTGCGTCGCCATCGCCGGCACGCACGGCAAGACCACCACAACCTCGCTGGTGGCCACCCTGCTCGACGCCGGCAAATTCGACCCGACCGTCATCAACGGCGGCATCATCAACGCCTACGGCACCAACGCCCGGCTCGGCGGCGGCAGCTGGATGGTGGTCGAGGCCGACGAGTCCGACGGCACCTTCCTCAAGCTGCCGGCCGACGTCGCCGTGATCACCAACATCGACCCCGAGCACCTCGACCATTTCGGCACGTTCGAGGCCATCAAGGAGGCGTTCCGCACCTTCGTCGAGAACATCCCGTTCTACGGCTTCGCCGTGATGTGCCTCGACCATCCGACCGTGCAGGAGCTCGTCGGCCGCATCGAGGACCGTCGCATCGTCACTTATGGCGAGACCCCGCAGGCCGACGTGCGCCTCGCCGACGTCGACCTCACCGGCGGGCGCTCGCGCTTCGCCGTCGTCATCCGTGACCGTAAGACCCGCGGCGAGACCCGGATCGAGCAGCTGGAGCTGCCGATGCCCGGCTTGCACAACACGCTGAACGCCACCGCCGCCATCGCCGTGGCGCACGAACTCGGCATGAGCGCCGAGGCGATCCGCGAAGGCCTCGCCAAGTTCGGCGGCGTCAAGCGGCGCTTCACCAAGACGGGCGAGTGGAACGGCGTCACCGTCTTCGACGACTACGGCCACCATCCCGTCGAGATCGCCGCCGTGCTGCGCGCCGCCCGCGCCTCGACCGCCGGCCGGGTCGTCGCCGTGGTGCAGCCGCATCGCTACACGCGGCTGCAGTCGCTGTTCAACGAGTTCGCGACCTGCTTCAACGACGCCGACGCCGTGCTCGTCGCCGACGTCTATCCCGCCGGCGAGCCGCCGATCCCCGACATCGACCGCGATGCCCTTGTGGCGGCCATCAAGGCCCACGGCCACCGCCGGCCGCTGGCGCTCGCGAGCCCAGGCGACCTGCCCTACATCATCCGCTCGTTGGCCAAGCCAGGCGATTACGTCGTCTGTCTCGGCGCCGGCTCGATCACGCAATGGGCCTACGCGCTGCCCGGCCAGCTGCAGGCGGGCGACGGGGCTTGAGCCTGAGCGATGCCGAAAAGGAGCGCGTCAAATATCTTGCGACGCTCCTCAACACCTGCGCGGCGGCCTGCTTCACCATCGGCGTCGTCGGGCCGGTGGCGGCGTCGGCCTATGGAGCGCCACCCCATGTCCGACCCTGGCTGTTCGGGCTCGCGGCGATCGGTTGGCTTTCGGTCGCTTTCTCCCTACACACGGCTGTCAGATACGTCCTTGGGCGACTTCCGTGACCGGTCTCCAAATACTCGGCCTCATCGTGCTCCCGATCACCGTTGCGGCACTCGGCTGGCTGGCCGCATTCGCGGTCGTTCCACGCAGAGGACGGGGGCAGCACGATGATCGAACGTTGCCTCGAGCGCATCGGCACGAGCTCTAGATCGAAAAGCTCCGGAAACGTGAGCCTCGCTGAAGAGCTCGCGGAGGCGATGCCGGCTCTACGCGGTTCGCTTCGCGCCGATGTGCTGCTCGCGCCCTCGACCTGGTTCAAGACCGGCGGACCGGCCGAGGTGCTGTTTACGCCAGCCGACGAGGACGACCTCGGGCTGTTCCTCTCGCGTTGCCCCGCCGCAGTGCCCATCACCGTCATCGGCGCCGGCTCGAACCTGCTGGTGCGCGACGGCGGTCTCGAAGGCGTGGTGGTGCGGCTGGGCAAGGCATTTGCCTGGCTCCGGGTCGAGGGCGAGGAGATCGTGGCCGGCGCCGCCGTGCCCGACGTCAAGCTGGCGTCAGCCGCGGCGCAGGCGGGGCTGGCCGGCCTCGCCTTCCTGCGGGGCATCCCCGGCCAGGTCGGCGGCGCACTGCGCATGAACGGCGGTGCCTACGGCGCCGAAACCGCCGACGTGCTGGTGTCGGCGCGCGGCGTCGCCTGCGACGGCTCGGCGCGCAACTATACTGCGGCCGAGATGGGCTTCGCCTACCGCCACTGCGGGGTTTCGCCCGACGTGATCTTCACCCGGGCACGCTTCCGCGGCCGCCCTGGCGATCCCGAGGCGATCCGCGCCGAGATGGCCGCCATCACCGCGGCCCGCGCCGCCACCCAGCCGGTGAACACTCGAACCGGCGGCTCGACCTTCAAAAACCCGCCCGGCGCCAAGGCCTGGGAGCTGGTCGACCGCGCCGGCTGCCGCGGCCTGGTGCACGGCGACGCGCAGGTCAGCGAGCTGCACGCCAACTTCCTGGTGAACCGCGGCACAGCAAGCGCGGCCGACATCGAGGCGCTGGGCGAGTTGGTGCGCGCCCGCGTCCTCGAGACCAGCGGGATCGAACTCGAGTGGGAGATCGCGCGCATCGGGAGGGCGGCGTGATCCAGGCACGCGCGACATCCTCCTCGGCGCATGCGCGCACCCAGAAGGAAGCCTCACCATGCGCAAACACGTAGCCGTCCTCTTCGGCGGCCTTTCGGCCGAGCGCGAGGTCTCGCTGCGCTCTGGCGCGGCCTGCGCCGCCGCACTCGAAGCCCAGGGCTATAAGGTCACGCTCATCGACGTCGACCGCACGCTGTCGCAGCGGCTCGCCGACCTCCGCCCCGACGTCGTCTTCAACGCGTTGCACGGGCGCTTCGGCGAGGACGGCATCGTCCAGGGCATCCTCGAGATGCTGGTGATCCCCTACACCCATTCCGGCGTGCTCTCATCCGCGCTGGCGATGCAGAAGGACCGCGCCAAGGACGTCATGAAGGCCGCCGGCATCCCGGTTGCGGACGGCCTTACCATGCACCGGCTCGAGGCGGCCAAGGGCCACCCGATGCCACCGCCCTACGTCGTCAAGCCGGTCTGCGAGGGCTCGTCCGTCGGGGTGCTCATCGTCAACGAGGATCACGAGCACCCGCCGCAGGAGCTGACCCGCAGCGACTGGGACCATGGCGACATCGTGCTGGTGGAGCGCTTCGTCGCCGGGCGCGAGCTGACCTGCGCGGTGATGGGCGACAAGGCGCTCGACGTCATCGAGATCCGCGCCGCCGACGGCGGCTGGTACGACTACAACGCGAAATACGCCAAGGGAGGCTCGATCCACGTGCTTCCGGCGGATCTTAAAGGAAATCTTTACCATTCTGTTCAAGACTTCGCCTTAAGGGCGCATCGCGCTCTCGGGTGTCGCGGCGTCAGTCGTGCCGATTTCCGCTACGACGACCGCCCCGGAGGTACGGGCGA
>CAXTQM010000117.1:0-2629 GCA_964246205.1 uncultured Beijerinckiaceae bacterium
GAAGAAGCCGAGCGCGATGGCGCCGGCCTCGACGGCGAGGGCGACGAGGCGCGTGAGTGTCTGGCTGGAGGGTTGGCTCAGCGGGATCCGCCGTTCGATGAAGGCCTGGGCGTTTCCTAATCAGCCCGGCGCAGAGCGGCAAGGCGCGCCGGTGCCGCGCCCACAGGCTCAGCCCGGCAGCGCGTCGAGCCCGGCCTTGGCGCAGATGCCGTCCTGGAACGATTGCACGCCCGAGATGCCGATGGCGCCGACGAACACGTCGCGGAACACGATGGGCAGCCCGCCTTCGATAGTGGTGGCGCCTGGCAGGGTCATCATGTGCACCTTGCCGTCGAGCACGACCTTCTCCAGCGCCGCCGAGGGCCGCTTGAACATAATGGCGGTGCGCGCCTTCTCCTGCGCCACCACGCACGAGGCCTTCTGCGTGCCGTCCATGCGCTCCAGCAGCACGAGATGGCCGCCGTCGTCGACGATCGCCACCACGACGGTCCAGCCGTTCTTCGCCGCCTCGGCACGGGCAGCGGCGGCCATGGTCTTGGCGTCGTCGAGGGACAGGGCGTGGTGCGGGATCATCGGGGTCCTTCCGGGCGAACGGAACGTCTTTCTGCTGAAGCCGCGACCGCGACGCAAGCGGACACGATGCATCGACATTTACGCTTCGTGGTCGCCGCGCGGGAAGGATGACGCGCGAAAGGCTCGCGTTCGCCGGCACTTAAAGCCTCGAAACCGCTCGCGTTAGGACTTCTGGTGCGTGGGCGCGGGCATGCTCGAGCGAGCGCTACGAGGAACCCGATCCATGAGCCAGCCCGCCTACGACCCCGCTCTCGAGAGCTTCTCCGTCACTCGCCGGGCGGCCGACCCGCGCGCCGACGGCGGCTGCCGCCTGGTGCGGGTCGGCGCCAGGACGGTGACCATCGAGCGCTCGCTCGAGGGCGTGCGCATGCGGGTCGGCGTGCCGGTGGCCGCCTACCGCGGCCTCTTCATCGCGGTGCAGGCGGGCGACCATGCCACGCTGAGCCTGCGGCACGAGGACGGCGAACTCGACGTGGTGCTGGGCAGCGGCGACGCCGAAGAGGTCGCCCGCTCCGCGCGCGCCTGGAGCCACGTGCTCGGCAAGGCGGTCGCGGTGGAAGACGCCTGCGTGGCAATCCGGAGCCCCCACGCCCGCGGCCGGAAACGAATGAAGCCGGCGCGCCGCTCGGCCTTCGGCCGCCGCCGCAAGATTGGCGTGGCCGCGCGGGCGCAGAGGAGCTTCGCCGCCGAGCAGGAGATCATCGCGCGCGACTGACCTCGTCTCCGTGGCGGTGACCCGACATCCTACGCCTTGTCCTCGCCGCGGAAGAGGAACGGCACCACCTTACGCAGGTTGGGCGCCTTTTCCGCCTGGAACGGCATCGGGCGACACACGGCCATCGCCGAGATTCCGATGCGGGCGGTGAGCAGGCCGTTGAGCACGCCCTCGCCAAGACGCGCGGACACTTTGGCCGCGATGCCGTGGCCGACGACCTGCTGCAGCAGGCTGTCGCCCGCCGCCATGCCGCCGGTGATCGCGAGATGCGCGCCAACCGAACGCGCCAGCTTGACGAAGCCGAGCAGGCTTGGCCGGCCGCCGTAGATTTCGGAGACGCGCCGGATGAGGCGCACTGCCTGTAGCACGACGAAGACGACGTCGATGATCGCGCGCGGTGCCAGCGTGGTGACGGCGGAGACGCGCTTGGCCGCGCCGGCCACCGCCGAGGCGGCGCGGGCGTCGAGTGGCGCCACCAGGGCGCGCTCGGCGATCTCGATCAGGTCGCGGCCGTCGACGATCTCGCCGTGGAGCGCGGCGACCTCGGAACGGGCCTGAGCCGTCTCGGCGCGTGCGGCGTAGATTGAAGCGAGCTCGGCAACGAGCTTTCGTGCCGCCATGCCGTCGTCCTCGGCATGGGCGCGGGCGAAATTTGCGTGAAGGCGGGCGATGTGGCGCTGCCGGCCGATCGCCGCGAACTCGCGGACGCCGACGACCAGCAGCGCCAGCAGCGCGAGCGCCGCCAGCACGAGGCCGATCCAGCCCAGCGCCGGGGCGCGGCGGAAGGCGTCGTCGACGAGGCTCGTCACCCACAGGCCGATGCCGAGCGAGACGAGGCCGCCGAGCGCCGACCAGAACAGGCCGCCCCAGGAGAACAGGCTGCGGCGGACGATGCCGCGGCGCTGCGCCAGCTCGACGGCGCGCTCCTCGGGCTCCAGCTCCAGCGATTCCAACGGGAATGGGTCGGGCAGGATCTCGACGGGAGGAACGGCCGCGGCGCGGAGCCGAGGCGCGACTGTTTCGTCGAACCCCGGCAGAGGCTCGGGCTTGAGGCGCACGGCGCGCGGACGGCGCGGTTCTGACGTGTCGCTCATGCCAGCCTATCTCCCAGCAGGAACTGCAGCGCGCGATCCATCCGGATGTGCGGCAACGGCTTCGCTGTGCCGTCGGCATCGAGCGTCGGGCGCGGCGGCCTGAAACGCACGAAGCGCAGCGTGCCGGCGGCGCCTTCGCCGCGCAGCGCCGCCTTGGGGTCGCTCGGCAGGTCGCCGGGAAAGATCGCGGCCTCGCTCTCGCCGTCGAAGGCGTCGCCATCGATCACCTCGCCCTTGGCCGGTATGC
>CAXTQM010000117.1:2639-7521 GCA_964246205.1 uncultured Beijerinckiaceae bacterium
GTATGCCGACAACGGCGTCGAGCGCGTCGGCGCCGTGACCGATGCGCGCCTCGCGCGTCGCACGGATGCCGGCCCGCGCGATGACGTCGATGGCCGCGCCGGCGTCGTCGGCCTTGGCGATGGCGCGGGCGACGACCGTGCGCAGGATCGCCTCGAGCCGGTCGTGGCTGAGATGGTTCAAGTGGTCCGCCTTGGTGGCGGCGAAGAGGATCTTGTCGATCTTCGGCTTGAACAGCGCCGAGATGATCGAATTCCGACCGGCGCGGAAGGCCAGCAGGATCTCGGCGAGCGCTGTCTCGAGGTCGCGCACGGACGCCGGCCCGGCATTCATCGCGGCGAGGGTGTCGACCAGCACGATCTGCCGGTCGAGCCGGGCGAAATGATCGCGGAAGAACGGGCGAACGACATGCGTCTTGTAGCTCTCGTAGCGCCGCTCCATCATCGCCGCGAGCGTGTCCGGGCCGTAGCTCTTCTCCGGGTCGAGCTGCAGCGGCGCGAAGGTCAGCGCCGGCGAGCCTTCCAGGTCGCCCGGCATGAGGAAACGGCCCGGCGGCAGCGTCGACAGCCCGTGCGCGTCGGCGCGGCAGGCGCGGAGGTACGTAGTGAAGAAGTCCGCCGCCCGACGCGCATTGGCTTCCTCGGCCGGAGCGCCGGAATCGGTGCCCACGGTGAAGCCGCGCCAGTCCTGCGCCAGCCCCGCGCGCGCAGCCGTAGCGGAGGCGTCGAGCGTTTCCTTCGACCATTCGGCGTAGCTCTTGTCGAGCAGCGGCAGGTCGAGCAGCCACTCGCCGGGATAGTCGACGATGTCGATGATAAGCGAAACCGGCCCGGCGCGCAGCCCGCCGGCGCGCTCGAACTCGAGTCGGATGCGAAGTTCGGAGATGCGGCGCGTCGACTCCGGCCAGTGCCGGGTCGCGCCCTCCGGTCCACCGGCCAGCGCCGCGCGGTGGTCCTCGTAGGCGAAGCGCGGCACGGCGTCGTCGGGCTGCGGCTCGAGCCGGCCCTTGGTCAGACGGCCCTCGGCCATGACGCGGAACACCGGCAGCGCGCCGCGCACGGCCCCTCTGCCGGGGCGGCCGAGCTCGGTCAGATGCTGGATCAGTGCGGTGATGAACACGGTCTTGCCCGCGCGCGACAGGCCGGTGACGCCGAGGCGCACGACCGGAGTGCCGACGCTCTCGGCCAGGGTCTGAGCGAGGGCGCGCGCCTCGAAGAGAAGATCGGAGAAGAACGGCACGGGCGTCTCGCGGGGTGGCCCGGCCTATGTAGGACGCCGCGCGTGCGGCGCATCCTCCCGAGCTTTCGACGCCGCAGCCCCTTTCGCGCGAGGGCGCCGCCTCAGGCTGTCAGCCCTCGAAGCGATTGCGTAGCGCGCCGATGCCGTCGATCTCGACCGAGACTTCGTTGACCGGCCCCTTCATGCTGCCGACGCCGACCGAGGTGCCGCAGGAGATGATGTCGCCGGGCACCAGCGGCATGTCGCGCGAGATCCGCGCCACGAGTTCGGCGGCGGGGAAGACCATGTCGGCGATGGGATAGCTTTGGCGCTCGGCGCCGTCGAGCACCGTGCGCACGACCAGCGTCGCGGGATCGAGCCCGATGGCGATGGCCGGCCCGAACGGGCCGAAGCCGGCGTAGCCCTTGGCCCGGGTCCATTGCGCGAAGGTCGGATCGCGATTGAGCACGTCGGCGGCGGTGACGTCGTTGACGCAGGTGTAGCCGAAGATCGCCGCCTTGGCCTCGACATCCGAAGCGTCGTGGATCGCGCGGCCGATCACGATCCCGAGCTCGCCCTCGTACACCACCTTGCCGGAGAAGCCGGCGGGCCGGCGGATGGTGGCGCCGGGATCGGAGAAGGCGGCCGGATTCTTCAGGAAATACAGCGGCTCCGGCGGGATCGGCTGCCCGAGCTTGGCAGCCAGCGCATGGAAGTTGTTCCACAGCGCGATCATCTTGCTCGGCTCGCACGGACGCCGCAGCGCAACCTCGGCGAGGTCGAGCGTCTGCCCGGTCGGGCGCGGCTCGTCGAACAACGAGCCGCGGTAAACGGTGACGACGGTGCCTTCGAGCGTACCGAAGCCGGTCTCGCCGGCATGCTCGTAGCGGATCCAGAGCGTCATGCCTGCTGTCCTCGTCGAAGGCCGCGGACACAGCATGCGCCTTGGGCGGCAGTCAACGGCCACCATGCGATGTGATAGGGATCGCCTCCCCCCATGTGCAGACATTCGTGACCCACGACACACAGCCTTCCGTGCCGCCCGATGCGCTCGACACGCTGCACCGCGTGTTCGGCTTCACCGCGTTGCGGCCGGGGCAGGACGAGGTCGTGGCTGCCGTGCTCGCGGGCGAAGACGTGCTGGCAGTCATGCCGACCGGTGCCGGCAAGTCGCTGTGCTACCAGCTGCCGGCGCTGTGCTCGGGCAAGCTCACGGTGGTGGTGTCGCCGCTGATCGCGCTGATGCGCGACCAGGTGAACCGGCTGGTGTCGCACGGCGTCGCCGCCGGCGGGCTGCATTCCGGCAACACCGGGGCCGATGCCTACGACATCGAGAGTGCGCTGCGTGCCCGCCGGCTCAAGCTGCTCTACGTCTCGCCGGAGCGGCTGCTGCGCGGCGGCACGCTCGACGCGCTTCGCGCCGCCGGCTGCGATCGGCTGGCCATCGACGAGGCGCACTGCGTTTCGCAATGGGGCCACGATTTCCGGCCCGAATACATGGAGCTGCGCAACGCCGCAGACGCGCTGGACGACCCGCAGGTGATCGCCGTCACCGCCTCGGCCGATCCCGCGACGCGCGAGGAAATCGTCGCGAAACTGTTCCGGCGGGAGCCGCGCCGGTTCGTGCGCTCGTTCGACCGGCCCAACTTGCATCTCGCCGTGGCCAAGAAGCTGGACGTCACGAAGCAGATCAAGGCCGTCGTGCGGTCCCGCAAGGGACAGGCTGGCATCGTCTACGCCGCCTCGCGCAAGGGCGTGGAGAAGCTCGCCGACATCCTCTCGGCCGACGGTACGCACGCCCTGCCCTACCACGCCGGCATGGACGGCCACCTGCGCCACGCCAACCAGGACGCCTTCCTCAAGCAGCCCGGCGTCGTCGTGGTGGCGACCATCGCCTTCGGCATGGGCATCGACAAGCCCGACGTGCGCTTCGTCTGCCACGCCGACCTGCCGGGCTCGGTCGAGGGCTACTACCAGGAGATCGGCCGCGCCGGCCGTGACGGCGAACGCGCCGACGCTCTCATGCTGTGGGGCGAGGGCGACATCCGGTTGCGTGAGCGCCAGATCATGCTGTCGGACTCGTCGCCGGCGCGCAAGGCGATGGAACGCCGGCGCCTCACCGCGCTGCTGGCGCTGTGCGAAAGCCCGCGCTGCCGCCGGCAGACGCTGCTCGCCGCGTTCGGCGAGGAAGGACCGGCGTGCGGCTTCTGCGACATCTGCGATGGCGCCCACACGCTGATCGACGGCGCCGTACGGGCGCAGAAGGCGATGTCGGCGATACTGCGCACATCCGGCCGCTTCTTCCCCGGCCACCTCGCCAACCTGCTCGTGGGCAAGGTCACCGAGGCTATCACGCGCCACAGCCACGACGACCTGCCAACCTTCGGCGTAGGCACCGAGCACGACGCCGCCGGCTGGCGCTCGGTGTTCCGCCAGATCCAGGCCGCCGGGCTGATCGCGCAGGACGTCGAGAATGGCGAGCGCTGGCTGGTGACGGAAAAGGGCCGCACCGTGCTCAAGGGCGAGGCTGAGCTCGAGCTCCTGGCGAGCGAGGACGCGCCACGTCGCGAGCGCAAGGCGCGGCGCATGCTCGGCGGATTCGCCGCCGACGGAGAGCCGCACCGGCGCTCGGAGGAGGCTCAAGCCGGGGAGAGCGGCGAGGTGCTCAGCGTCGACGACGAGCGGCTGTTCGCGGCTCTGAAGACGCACCGGCTGGAGGTCGCGCGGGCGAAGAAGCTACCGCCCTACGTGATCTTTCACGACAAGACGCTGCGAGACATCGCCCGCGGCCGCCCGCGCGACCGCATCGACCTCGGCCGCCTGCCGGGCATCGGCCCGGCCAAGGTCGGACAGTACGGCGACGACGTGCTGGCGGTGGTGGCGCGCTTCGCGGCGTGAAACCGCCTACCTGCCGGTGATGATCTCGACCAGCGTGTTGCCGTCGTTCAGCTTGATATGGTTGAGATCTTCGGTCGCGTCGGTGCGCTTGTTGTAAGAGGCGATGATGGTGAACTCGGGGTTCATCGCGTGCTGCGAGCCGTCGGACTGGTGCTCGATGTAACTCTGCACCCGCTCCTGTGGTCCCTGAAGACGTCGCGCTTCTTCTCGAGAAATTTCATGAGGTGCTTCAAATACGTCGTGCGGGACCAACTTCGACGCCGGCCCTGCCGAAGCAACTAGGTCGCGTACGGCCAAGGTCGAGCCGCGCTTGACCTTGCGCTCGCCGACCTGATCTGAGCGACATCGCATTGTCTCAAGAGGACGCCCGACGCATGACGCAGCCCGACATCGGAGTGTCGCGCCGCCTCGCCCTGGCGCTGCTCTTCAGCGTTACGGCGCGGCCGGCGCTCGCCGCCGGCGACGACTTCGCCGGCTTTCTGCAGACGCTGTGGCCGGAGGCGCAGTCCGGGGGTGCGCCGGGAGACCTTTGATTTCGTCGTCGCCGGCCTGGCGCCCGACGCTT
Source organism: uncultured Beijerinckiaceae bacterium (assembly GCA_964246205.1). Classification (GTDB taxonomy): domain Bacteria; phylum Pseudomonadota; class Alphaproteobacteria; order Rhizobiales; family Beijerinckiaceae; genus RH-AL1. The sequence continues at coordinate 7,319 of CAXTQM010000117.1, forward strand.
CGCTGCCGCGTGGCTCAAGCGGCCAGCCCGAATTCGACAAGCCGCTGCAAGCCTATTTCCGCGAGGCGGTCTCGGCCGGTCGCGTGGTCCAGGGGCGGCAGCTCGCTGCCACCCATGCCGCGGCGCTGGCGGCGGCGGCAGCGAGGTACGGCGTGCCCGGCGAGATCGCGCTGGCCGCCTGGGGCATGGAGAGCGACTTCGGC
>CAXTQM010000118.1:0-6642 GCA_964246205.1 uncultured Beijerinckiaceae bacterium
GGCCAGGCTGGCCCAGGGGGCGAAACCTCGGCAGCACCCCTTCCCGCCAGAAGCCTTCGCGATCTGGTACGCCAAATTTCCACGGAAAAAGGCGAGGCCAGCCGCCGAGAAGGCATTCCGCAAGATCGTCGCGACCGACGGGACATCCTTCGAAATGCTGATGGCCGGGATCGAAGCCTTCTGGCGCGACAACCCCGACCTCAAGTTCTGGCCCTATCCTGCCTCGTGGCTGAACAGCGAGCGATGGCTCGACGAGCCGACACAATCGGCATTGCCGAGCCGTCGGGCAGACCCCGACGGCCAGTCAAGAATCGACTTCGGCGGCGGCGTGAGATGGCCCGAGGCCCAGGTTCGCAAGACCGTCGAGGGCTTCCGCCAGGGCTCGGCTTGGCCGCCGGTGCTTGGACCGCCGCCGGGAGCGCCGGGATGCCGAGTGCCACCAACTCTGTTGCAGGAGGCAGCATGAACCCCGCTGTTGCATTGCCTTGTTGCGTTGCGCCGCGGTGTTGCGTCGGAAATCTCGGTCGCTTGCTAGCGCCCAGTGTTGTTGAGGGCCTATCGTCGTCGTCGCTACGCGCTGTGCAGGACAAAATCGCCGCCGGCAGCTGGGCAGAAAACATCCAGGCGACGAATTGGGCCGGCATCGCCGTGGCCGAGGTGCTCGAGATCGATGCGAGCAGCGACGCCGGGAAGCAGCGGATCAAGACGCTGCTCAAGACCTGGATCAGCAACAAGGCGCTGAAGGTCGAGCGCCAACGCAGTCAGCGCGATGGTCGCGAAAAGCCAATGATCATCGTGGGAGAATGGGCGTGATGACGGTGTGGCGTCGGAGCAACCGCACCCCCGCACCTCAAGTGCGGAAAGGTGCAGAAGGTGCGGAGCAAATCGCTTCCGCACCGCACCTCCCCTTTAGGGGGTGTGGTGCGGTGCGGAGCCTCGAAAGCGAGGTGCGGAGGTGCGGAAAGGACTGCCCCCACTCATGCAGTGGAAACCGCCGAGCACGTCTGGCGATGATGCTGAGGCCGCTTGCTGGCGATCGACGACGGGCGCGTGGCGATGTCGGTCGATGCAGCGGCGCGGCGCCGGGGTTGTCAGGCAACCACGCAACCGAGCAACCGAAATCGCCGGTTGTCTGGTTGTCTACGGGGTGCTGCGCCGATGACAGCCGCAATGCGGGGACGATGACGCGCGGCAGGTCGGAACCACCACAGTGCTCGAGGCCCGCGATGGTCGAAGCCGGAAAAGCCGCCTCAGGTGTGGAGCGGGTTCTACGGGTCCTTCCTGGCCTGAAAACCAGCCACGCGGCGGGCGCAGGCCGAAAATCCGCTAGCAAGCGGCTGGAAATCTAGGGTTAAGACTGAGGAGCACCTCGATATGAAGACGCTTGGAGGTTCTACCGGCCGTTGGGTTTCGTACTCCGAAGCGGGCCGGCGGCTCGGCATATCGGCGGTCGCCGTCAAGAAGCAGGTCGACCGGCTGGTTCTAGAGGGGAAACTCCGAACCGAAGCCGGACCGAACAACGCCAAGCTCATCGATTTCAAGGTCTACGAGAGGCTTCGGCAGGAAAGCGACGGCGTCCGCTCGGCGAACGGCAAACGAGGCGGTTCGGACGGCCCGAAGGTTAAGGATGCCGGGTTAAGACGGACCGCGGCGGTTCTCTCTGACGAACAGGCCCGAAAGACCGGGATCCAGGCCGATCTCGCCCAGCTCGCGCTCGATGAGCGGCAAGGCAAGCTCCTCCGAACCGAGGAGGTCGTCCGGGCGCTCGAAAACGCGTCCGTCGGGCTCGTGAGCGCCCTCGAGTCCTTGCCCGGCCGAACAGGCGACATCGTGGTGGCCTTCCAGGAGCGCGGCGAGGCCGGCATCCGTGCCTTGCTGAAGGAGGCGGTGCTCACCATCCGCCGCAAGATGGCGACTTCGATGCAGGCGATCGTCGGACGTGAGAATCATGAGGAGGCCCGCAGCGATGCATGAAATCGACGATGTCTTCGCACTCGTGAGTTCGGCCTTCATTGCTGTGCTTGAGAGGCCGAGCGCCGAGCGAGCCGATGCCGTCGGTGGGACCGAGGAGCGCGATCGGCACCACGTCACGCGAGTTGAAACCGGGCGGCTTCAATCTGTACCGAAAAAGCATGCCCCGACGCTCGATCACTTCGATCGGCAGACCGAGGCCGAGCACGAGCGCCACCGTGCCGAGATTGATGCTCGGCTCGCTCGCCACCGTGCCGAGAACGCGGCGGCCGAGGAAGGACACCGGATCGTTCTCGCTGCTCTGGCCACCGCGCGTGGCTTCCTGGAGCACGATGGCGCGGCATTGGACGATCGCGCCTGGATCTCCGTAGGCGCACTCGCGCAGACGTGGGAGGTGAGCAAGGACACCGCCTATCGCCGCCTCACCCGATCGAAGCTCGTTGCCCAACCAATCCCGAGCCGCACGGTAGGCAACGAAAAGCAGGTGCTGCGCGCATACATCGCTCCGATCCTGTGGGCTTGGAGTCCGAGCTCGGACATGGGGAAGTCCGAGCGCCGACAGCGACAAGGGTGAGCCGATCGTGCATCCTCTCCAAAACATCCCGCGAGATGATGGTCCAATGTCAAACCAAGAGCGAAGAGGCCCATCGCCGGAAGTCGCAGCTGCTACGGCAGCGCGTCTAGCCGCGTACGACCTCCGCCGGTCCGCGTCCGCGTCCACGATCCTCGCGCCGCCGAGCGCATCGGTCGATCTCGACCAGGTCCGCGCCGACGCGGCTGCAGCCGAGCGAGCCCGGATTTTGGACATCATGAGCTCGCCAGAGGCGCGAGCGAATCCCGCGCTCGCGATGGAGCTCGCGTACCGACAGAGCCGACCGGCCGCCGAGGCGCTGGCTACCCTTCGCGTTTTCTGCGCTGCAGATTCCGGAAGCGTCGGCAGCGCCGCTCCGACGACCCGCGATGCCATTGATGCCAGCTGGGATGCTGTCGCCGAGCGGCTCAACGCCGACGCTGGATATGCCGGTCCCACCGCGGCCAACTCCTCCGCCGAGCCGTGGGACGACATCATCACGAAGCTGAATGGAGAAGTGCAGCGATGAAGCCGCAGAGCGCCACGTCCGCCAACCCGATCGCCCGCGCCCGCGCGCTTCTGCATGCGAGCGACCCGGACGCCGCCGACCTCGAGCAAGCCATCGCCGATGTCGAGCGCCACGCGACGGAAGCCGAAGCAACCATCACCCGGCTCGCCGGCGAGCGTGCCGACGTGGTCGCCGCCGGAACGCGCGCCGATGCCGTCGCTCACGACGAACGTGCCGCCGATCACGGTTTCGCTCGCGACCAGGCGCGCGAGCTGGCGGCTCGGCTGAAAGTCGCTCTGGTGCCGGCGATGGAAGCGGATCGACGAGCACGCGCCGCCGCCGATCGTGAAAAAGTCGAGGTTTTGGCCGCGGAGGCGGTTGCGGCGCTTGGCGACTATCCGGCTGCGATGAAGGCCATTCTTGGCATCCTCGGCATCGTCGCGCACGCCGACATGGCCGCGGCCGAGTTCAATCTAGCGCACCCCGGCGAGCAGCCGATTGCCTCCGCCGAGGCGCGGGTCCGCTGGACGCCGAGCGCGACCACCAAAGGCGAGCCGGTGCGCGGTTGGGCTTGGGCGCTCGAGGACGGCCGCATCCTCGACCGCGCGCCTCACCAATCGCGACCGCTGCCCGACGATCGGAGGGTGCCGGACGAAGCGGGCTCGCCGGGACGGCTGCTATTCCCGGCTAACGCCGCCCTCTTGGTCGACGGCAGTATGCGGCCGAGCGGTCGAGCCGATGGATCGATGCTCGACACGCGTTGGCACGAGCGCGACTTCCTCGCCGAAATTGCCGAGCACCGCCTCGCTCCAAATACGGCCTATGTCTTTCGGCTGCACAACGGGCCTCGGGTTTGGCCGGTCGAGGTCTGGCGCACCCCTGTCGCGACCGTGCCCGCCGACCGCCCGGCGGCCTTGGCCGAGACCGTGAGCCTGCCCCCGCTGCGCATTGGCGACAAGGGATGGAAGGGCCACGACGGCAGCCCGGCCGAGATCCTCGCGGCGCTGGCGCAAGCACCGGTCGATCCGCGCCGGCCGGAGCGGAAGACGGCGGTCGAGCAAGTGGTTGAAGGCGGCAGGCTGGTGAGCCTTCTCCCAAGCACCAAGCTCGAAGCCCAGGCCATCCCGGCGCAGCCGCAGCCGGTCGTCGAGCAAGAGTTCGCGATGAACACCGCCCGGCTCAACGCCGGGTGATGAGCTTGCTGCCGCGCCCTGTCGGCCTGGGGTGCGACGGCAACGGCTGCCCGGCTTTGGGCTTGGAGCCGGGCAGCCACCTTCCTCACAAGGGATGAGACCACGATGATCCGCCTCCACAACCTCGCCGCCCGCGTCTTCCGCCGTCCCGATTGGGAGGTGATGTCGCTCGCCGCTCACGAAGCCGCCCTCGCCGTGATCGAAGCGGAGTACGCCCGCCAATTGGCCGAGGTGGTCGAGCTGGAGCGCGGAGTCGCCGCCGCCTACGAGGCCGTCGCCGCCGACCGCGCCCGCATGGCGGCAGTCACCGCTCTTCCTGAGGCTCAGGGCAGGCTGGCGCAGGCCTGGTTCCTCGGCACGGCGACGTCGCTCCCGGTCGAGACTATCGCCGCGGCACTCGCCGCTTCCGCCCCGCCTCGCAGGTTGCTGAAGGACAGCGAGATACCCGGTCTCGACCACGAATGGCGAGGTCACGCGTGAAACCGATGGAGTCTGCCCCCACCATGCCCACACCGCTCCTACCGTCCGGCTCGACCATCGAGACGCTCGCGCCCGGCGACTGCGGCTTCCGCGAAGCGCGGCACCTCACCCAGGCGGCGAACACCTTCGACCAAGCCGCCGCGCTCGCGCCGCCGGCAGCCGCCGAGCATCCGCGCCCCGACGTCGTGTCCTCCGTCAGGGCCGGCGCAATGGCGCTGAAGGTCGCGGAAACGGCCGAGAGGCTCACCGAAGCGCGCCGCCGAGCCGCCGCTGCTCCGCCAACCGCGCCAGCTCTCGACGCAAGCGACAGTTTCTGTGGGGGAAGCCAGTGGCTCTGAAGACGAAGACCGTAAAGCTGAGCGCGCCGATCGTTGCCTTCGATCGGCGCTACACCGAACTCGTGTTGCGCGAGCCGTCGGGCAGCCTCTATCTCGAACTCGGCCCGCTGAGCCAAAACTTCCGCTCCGGCGAGATCGAATCGTCATCCGATCTGCCGGGTGTGCTGCTGCGCTACCTCGAGCGGTGCGTCACCAACGTGACCGATCCCGCCGTCGCCATGGCCGTCATTCTGCTCGACCTCAGCCTGGAGGACGGCATGCGGCTCCGGCGAACCTTTGGATCGTTCTTCGGCGAGGCGGCCGAACGCGTCATGGCCGACGACAAGCCGCCGGCAGCCGGCGTGAACCCCGTGGCGGCTTGATCGCATGCCGTCGGACGACTTCGCCACCGTGACGGTCCAACTTACGGAGCGGGTGACCGTCGAAGGGCGCGAAGTGCGCAGCGTGGCCGTGCGCGAGCCGCTCGCCGGCGACTACATCGTCGCCGGTCCGCTGACGGTGACGAAGCGTACGGCGGTGGTTCGAGCGTCGTTCGAGCTATTCGAGGTCGGCGCCCTGTATCTGCGGCGCGGGCTTGTCGGCTTCGGCGAGATCGAAGTGTCCGCCTTGCTCGACGCTCTCTGTCTCGCCGACACCTTCCGGCTGATCCGTGCGCTGGCGCCAATGGTGCCCAGGATCGATCCAGGCGAAGTGCGTTACTTCCAATCGATACTGGTCTTTGACTGGCATATGATGAGCATACGCGAGGCTAACGCGATGGGCGTCGAGGAACTGTTCTACAATTTCGTGCGACTCGGCGAGCATAGCCAGCGTCGGGCGGCCGATCGAAAGCGCGCATAATGGCCGGGTTGGAAGCGCGCCTCATCATCGCGGCAGAAGACCGAACGGCGAAGGCCTTCGCCGAGATCGAAGCGCGCGCGAAGAAGCTGGAAGGCGCCTTTCAGGGCATCACCCGCGCGGCCGGCGGCAGCGAGAACGGCCGCGGGTTCGCTGCGCTCCGGACCGAGATGACAGAGGCTGAGCAGGCTATGCGCCGCTTCAGTACGACCTTCAGCGAAGTCGGCTCGACCATGACGCGGGTCGCCGCGGACGCGGATCGGGCGGCGCGAAGCATTGGCAACATCTCGCAGGCCTCGCGCCGCGCCGCGTCGTCGGCGAGGGAGCATCACGGCTTCCTTCGGCGTGTCGGCCACGACATCCGCCACACCGCGCACGAGGCCTACCCGCTCGTCGCCGGCGGCGCCGGTTTCGAAGCCGCGCACCTGGTAAAGGAGGGCATCAAGGCCGGCGCCGAGATCCAGAGCGCGCGAGCGCACATGAAGATCGCCGGCATCCCCGATGCCGAAATCGCGGCGGCCGACGCGCAGGCGTCCGAGTTGGCGGCGCGGCACCCGAACGTGACCCGAGCCAAGGTGCTCGATCTCTACAAGGAATCGCGGAGCGTCATGACGCATCCGAGCGAGACGCCGGAAATGATGCCGGCGATCGTCCAGGCCGCATCGTCGATGAACGCGCTCGACCCGTCGGGCAAGATGTCCGGAGGCCTCGGCGACGCGATCAAGTCGGCGGAGATCCTGGGCA
>CAXTQM010000118.1:6652-7471 GCA_964246205.1 uncultured Beijerinckiaceae bacterium
CGAAGAGCGTCGACCAGCTTCGCGAGTACCTTGACGTCTTTATCCGATCACAACAGGTCATGGGCGCGACGGCTGGTCCCGAACAGCTCAAGGATTTCTCGAAATACGCGCGCTCCGCCGGGCCGCTGCTGTCCGATCGCTTCCTTCACACGACGGCGAACTCGCTGATCCAGGAGGAGAAGGGCTCGACCGCCGGCAAGATGGTCTACGACGTCGTGAAGGAAATGACCGGCAACCTGGCCGGCCAGCACGAAGCCGCGAAAGAATTCCTCCGCCTCGGGATGGTCAAGAAGTCGGACTTTGAGGTCAACAAGACCGGTGACATCAAAGGCCTCAAGGCTGGACACAGCATCGAAGGCGCGAAGCTCGCGCAGACCGACCCGGATCGCTTCGTCTACGATCACCTGATCCCGGCAATGGAGAAGGCCGGCATCAAAAGCCCGGAGGATCAAGTCTCCGAAGCGAGGCGCCTCTATCCAAACGCGCTCGCCGGCGACTTCATCGCCAAGCTGATCACGCAGCGCGCCGCTTTCGAGAACCATGCGACCCTGTACCCTCAGGCCGCGGGCATCACCGGCGGAGAAACGCTCCTTAAGGAGGATCCGACCGCCGCCTTGAGCGCGCTCGGCAAGGCGCTCGAAACGTTCGGAGGCACAGTCACCGGCCCGGTCATGAAGGATGCCGCCGGCGCGCTATCGGCCATGGCGTCGACCATCGCCTCATGGTCGGCCTCGCTCGCCGGCTTTCAGAAAGACCATCCCGACATAGCCAAGGTCATCGCCGGCGGCGCGATCGGAGGCGGCGCGCTCGGCGCGGGCG
>CAXTQM010000119.1:0-7455 GCA_964246205.1 uncultured Beijerinckiaceae bacterium
AAATGGTCGATGCGGAAGATCTGGCTCTCGTCGACGATGCCGAGGATCTGCTCGTCGAGGTCGCGCGCGGACTTCAGGTCGGTGCCAAACGGCTTTTCGATGATGATGCGGCGGAACTGATCCTCGCCCTCCTTGGTCAGCCCGGCCTTGCCGAGTCCCTCGACGATAGGGCCGAAGAATTGCGGCGCGGTCGCGAGATAGAACACGACGTTCCTGTGCGACTTGTCCTTGCTCAAGTCCTCAAGGCGGCGGCGCAATTCGAGGAACATGCCCCCGTCGGTGACGTCGCCCTTGAGATGGTGGATGCGCTCGCGCAACCAGTCGCTGGCCTGCGCATCGATCTTGATCTTGCCGGCCTCGCCGTGACCGGCCTCGATGATCTCGGTCATCTCCTTGAGCAGGTTGTTACGGAAGATTTCCTCGTCGGGATCGCCGCGGTTGATGCCGACGATGCGGAAATCGTCACTGAGCAAGCCCTCGTTCACCAGGTTGTAAATGTCCGGCATCAGCAGCCGCTTGGTGAGGTCTCCGGACGCTCCGAAGATGACGAAGGTGCAGGGCGGCGCCACGGCGGTCCCGCTCTGCGTCTTCTGCGCCTGCTGGAATGGCATCTCGTTCATGGAGCCTCGCTTACCGCGGGTTCGGTCGACTCCCGCTCAGGATTTGACGGTGTTGGTGTTCATCTCGAGGTGGCCGCCGAACTGGAAACGCATCGCCGAGAGGAGCTTCTCGCCGTAAGTGTGATCCTGGCGGGAACGGAACCGAGCGTAGAGGGCGGCGGAGAGCACTTCCGCGGGCACGGCCTCCTCAATCGCCGCCTCGATCGTCCAGCGGCCTTCGCCCGAATCCGACACGCTGCCAGAGAACTCGGACAGGTGCTGGTCCTTGGCAAGCGCGATCGCGGACAGGTCCAGCAACCAGGATGCAACGACACTTCCGCGACGCCACACCTCGGCAATGTCGGCGGTGTTCAGCGTGAAGCGCATGTCCTCCGGCAGTTCCTTGGAGGCCTTGTTCTTGATGATGTCGAAGCCCTCGGCATAGGCCTGCATCATTCCGTATTCGATCCCGTTGTGGACCATCTTCACGAAATGGCCTGCGCCGGCAGGGCCGCAGTGTAGGTAGCCCTCCTCGGCATGAGGGTCTAGGTTGTCGCGACCTTTGGTCGGCTCGATGTCGCCCTTGCCCGGCGCCAGTGTCTTGAGAATGGGATCGATGCGGTTCACCGCCTCGTTGTCGCCACCGATCATCATGCAATAGCCTCGGTCGAGGCCCCACACGCCGCCCGAAGTACCGACGTCGACGTAGTGGATGTCCTTCGCCTGCAGCTCCTTGGCGCGGCGGATGTCGTCCTTGTAGAAGGTGTTACCCCCATCGATGATCGTGTCGCCGGCCTCGAGGTGCTCGCCGAGGTCGGCGATCGTGTCCTCCGTGATCTTGCCCGAGGGCAGCATTACCCAGATCGAGCGCGGCGCCTTCAGCTTCTCGCGGAGATCGTCGAGGCTCGCCGAGCCGGTCATTCCCTCGCCGGCGAGTTTCTCCACGGCGTCCTTGGAGACGTCGAAGACCACGATCTCGTGCCCGGCTCTTTTCAACCGCCGTGCGATGTTGCCACCCATACGGCCCAAGCCGACGACACCGAGCTGCATAGATTTCTCCTTGCGAATTGACCGCGGGGCGGAGTCAGGCCTTGCCGCGCTTGATCTGGTTGCGGGCGGCCTCGAGCACCTTTTCGGGTGTGAAGCCGAACTTCTTCAACAAGTCACTCAGCGGCGCAGAGGAGCCGAAGGAATGCATGCCGATCATCTCGCCGACGCTGCCGACGTAGCGCTCCCAGCCCATCGTCGCCGCCTGTTCCACCGCCACACGCGCGGTGACCGAGGGCGGGATGACACTGTCGCGGTAGGCTTGGTCCTGCATCTCGAACAAGGCCCAGCACGGCATCGAGATGACGCGGGCGCCGATGCCCTCTTTCTTGAGGGCCTCGTAGGTGTCGACGCAAAGCGAAAGCTCGGTGCCCGTGCCCATCAGCAGCACCTGCGGCTTGCCATCCTCGGCGTCGGCGACGACATAGGCGCCCTTGGCCACACCGGCCGCCGACGCGTATCTGGAACGGTCGAGCGTCGGCATGTTCTGCCGGCTGAAGATCAGCACCGAGGGATGGTGCTTCTGCTCCATGACCACTCGGTAGGTCTCGGATACCTCGTTAGCGTCGCCGGGGCGGAACGTCAGCAGGCCGGGAATGGCGCGCAGGCTGGCGATCTGCTCGATTGGCTGATGCGTCGGCCCGTCCTCGCCGACGCCGATGGAATCGTGGGTGAAGACCGTGAAGTTGTGCAACTCCATCAACGCCGAGAGCCGGATAGGCGGGCGCATATAGTCGGAGAAAACCAGGAAGGTGGAGCCGAAGGCGCGCAGGCCGCACACCGCCATGCCGTTGCAGATGGCGCCCATGCCGTGCTCGCGGATGCCGAAATGCATGTTGCGGCCGCCAGGCGAGTCGGCCTCCAGGCTGTCCATGCCGTCGATGTTGGTCTTGGTCGAGGGCGCGAGGTCGGCCGAGCCGCCGATGAACCACGGCACCGCCGGTGCGATCGCGTTGATCACCTTGCCGGACGCAACTCGCGAGGCCATGCCCTTGGCGTCGGCGGGGAACACCGGCAGCGCCTTGTCCCAGCCAGCCGGCATGGTCTTGGCGAGGATGTGGTCGATCTCGCCGGCCAGTTCGCCATTCTTTTGCTTGTAGGAAGCAAAGCTCTTCTTCCAAGCGGTGTTGAGGTCGCCGCCCCGCTTGCCGATGCCGGCATCGAAATGCTCGCGCACGCCCTCTGGCACCAGGAACTGCGCATCCTCCGGCCAGCCATAGCTTTTCTTGGCGCCGCGGATCTCCTCCTCGCCCGGTGCGTCGGAATGGGCCTTGTGCGTGCCGGCCTTGGTCGGGAAGCCGTAGCCTATGATCGAATGCACAATGATGATCGTCGGGCGCTTGTTCTCGGCCTTAAAGGCGCGCAGCGCTTCGAGGAAGGCGTCGGTGTCGTTGGCGTCGTCGACATGGATGACGTTCCACTGGTAGGCTTCGAAACGCCTGCCGACGTCCTCGTTGAACGCCAGTGGGGTGTCGCCCTCGATCGTGATCTTGTTGTCGTCGTAGATCCAGCAGAGGTTCGACAAGCCGAGATGGCCGCCGAGCGAAGCCGCCTCGGAGGCAACGCCTTCCATCAGGTCGCCGTCGGAGCAGAAGTTGTAGACGTCGAAGTCGAACACGGTGGCGTCTGGCTTGTTGTAGCGCGCGCCCATCCAGCGCGATGCCATCGCCATGCCGACGGAGTTGCCGCAGCCCTGACCCAGCGGCCCGGTGGTGGTCTCCACCCCGGTGGTAAACCCGTATTCGGGATGGCCAGGCGTCTTCGAGTCGATCTGGCGGAATTTTTTGAGGTCATCGACCGTCAACGCCGGCTCGTTGGCGCCCGGCTCCTTCTTGATTCCGGCCAGGAAAATCAGAGCATACAACAGCATCGAGGCATGGCCGACCGAGAGCACGAAGCGGTCGCGGTTCGGCCACAGCGGATCGGCCGGATCGTAGCGCAGGATCTTGTTCCACAAGGTGAACGCGACCGGCGCCAGCGCCATCGGCGTACCGGGATGGCCGCTCTCCGCCTTCTGCACGGCATCCATCGCCAGGGTGCGGATGGTGTTGATGGAGAGGAGATCGAGATGGTCGTCGTCGGTACCGGCCTGCTCGGCGCGGGCAACGGCTGCACTGGTCATCACTGGCCTCCTTCGTGTCCGATCCAAGACGTGTCGGCGGGATGAGCGCCGGTCCCGAGTGCACCCGCAAGTGGGCCAGGAGACCTCGCCGGCAAGTCTTCGACGCGTTTCACGTCCGTTCGATCACCAACGGAATGTCGGCCCGCAACTCGAAACCGGCAGGTGAATAGCTGGCCTCGACCTTGGCGCCGATCTGCTGGCTGAGCACGCGCGTGAGGATCATCGAACCGAAACCCTGTCGAGCCGGTGGCGAGACCGCAGGGCCGCCCGATTCGCTCCAGTGACATGTTAGGATACGCTTGTCCTTCGCCGGGGCTACCGTCCAAGCGACGGTGACGCGGCCGTCCTGCACGCTCAGAGCCCCGTGGCGAAATGCGTTTGTGGCGAGTTCGTGGATGGTCATGCCCAGTGGCACTGCGAGCTGCGACGGCAGCTCGACATCGGGCCCCTCCAAGATCACACGATCTGGCGCGCCGTCGGCGTATGCGCCGATCTCCTGACGCAGCAGGTTCGGGAAAGACACGAACTGCTGGATCTCCTCGGTGAGCAGAGAATGCGTCCGCGCCAGTGAGGAAATCCGACCGGAGAACGCCCACTGATAATCCTCGATCGTCTCGGCGGTGCGGGCCGTCGAGTTCATCACGCCCTGCACTGTCGCCAGCGTGTTGCGAACGCGGTGGTGCAACTCCCGCACCAACAGCGCCTGGGATTTTTCGGCGCGCACATGATCGGTGACATCGTTGCCATCGACGAAGATGCCGGCGACCTGGCCGGCATCGTCGAAGATCGGCTGGAAGACGAAGGAAATGAACACCTCCCGGCGCCCCTCACCCAGGTCGAACTCGGCACGCATCTGCTTGCCGACAAAAGTTTCGCCTGTCGAATAGACCTTGTCGAGCATATCCAGGTAGAGCTGCCCCTCTGCCTCGGGGATCGCCTCGCGGAAGCTGCGCCCCATCATCTCGCGGTCGCCAACCAATGCCATGAACGCCGAGTTGACTAGATCGAACCGGTAATCCGCGCCGCGCAGCAAGCACATGAAGCTCGGCGAGCGCATGAACAGGTTTCGCAGCTGCGCGCTTTCCGCGAGCAGCGAAACGTTGAGCGCCTGTACGCGCTCAACCCTGTGGATGACCGAGGTCTCCGCACTCTCCGAGATCGTTACCCCAACGCGGTGCATTTCGGTGACGTCCTGCACCTGCTGCAAGACGAAGGCGACGTTGCCAGAGGCATCCTGAAGCGGAACGTGAGAGCAGCTCCAGTATCGCTCTACCCGGTCGCCGCCCTCCTTGGTCGCGATCGGGTAGTGCAACAGCGGCAGGAAGTCCGGTTCGCCGGTGGTCGCCACGTGGTACAACGATGTACGAAGCATATCGCGGTTGACGGCGTCGCTGCTCGGGAAGGCGTCGAAGACATGGCGCCCGATCAGGGCTCCTCGAACACGCCCGACCATCTCCACGTAAAGCGAGTTGGCCTCGAAGATCGTCATGTCCAGCGTCAACACCATCATGGGCATCGGCGCGGCGTCGAACAAGGACCTGAAATCAAGCGCGACGTCTGCGGCCACGTAGTTCTCCAAGCGGAATGCGTTGGTTTCCGACGCCGATAAAGGCACCTTGACGTCCTGACCGAAGGCTGCATCGCACTGGCCTTGTCCGAGGCAGCGCCGCAAAAACCTTGCGTCGGTGGGATCGTTCCCCTCACGCAGGGGTCAAATGACGCGAGCGTCTCGGACCCTAGCGCCGCGACCTCTCCGTCCGCCGTCCAAGCCGGTCTCGACGCCGGCGCAAGGCTTCCGCAACACGCAGCGGCGTCGAGCCCCTGAACGCGGTCAGACGAAGCGCTCCCAGTCCACCTCGGCCTCGAGTTCCGGCAACAGCACCACGCTCTCCTGCTCGTTGGGATCGGTGCGGGCGATGACGGCGACGAACGGCTCGGTGGCGCTGCGGTTGTAGGGCAGGTGCGGCGTGTCGGCGGCGATGTAGACGAAGTCGCCCTCGCCGGCGATGGCGTGGTGCTGCAGCCGCTTGCCCCAGAAGCAGCCGGAGACGCCTTTCAGCACGTGGATCGCCGTTTCGTGATGCGCGTGCTTGTGCGCGTGCGCACGCTCGCCCGGCGCGATCTCGAGCAGCTGCATGTGCAGCGCCCGCGACCCTACCGCCTCAGCCGACACTGCCGGGCGATACACGTGCCCCTGCTTGCCGCGGAACGGCGCGCCTTCGCGGACGACGTGGAGGCCGGTGGACTGCACATCGCACCCAGCCCGTTGTTCATCATCCATGGTGCTCCTCCCGACCTTGCCGCCGTAAGATAGAGCGATGTCGGTCCGACCGAGCGCAACCTCGCGGCAAGGTGCTGCTTCTTGCTGTTGCAACTAGGAGGTTTCCCATGCGCTCGACGATTTTCACGTCTTTCGCCCTCACCACCTGGCTCGCTGGCGGTGCGGCCATGGCGCAGACGAAGGATGCGCCCTCCTCGCCCCCGGGCGCCCCCGCAGCTGCTGCGCAGGGCGGATCCAGCATGGCCGGCAAGGAGGGTGCGAAGAACGAGATGAAGGCGCACGACGAGAACGAAAAAGCGCAGAAGACGATGGACAATCCGCGCAGGCTCGATTGACCGCCGGCTGCTTAGGCCGCCTTCGCCTGCAGCCCCTCGGCGAGCGTAAAGCTCGCTTCCGTTTTCGCCTTGATCTCGTCGAGGCCGATACCGTCTGCGAGTTCGACCAGCACCATGTGGCCGGCCACCTTGTCGATGGCGAAGACGCCGAGATCGGTTATCACCATGTCGATCACGCCCGAACCGGTGAGCGGAAGGGTGCAGCGATGCAGCAGCTTCGGCTCGCCGTGCTTCGAGGTGTGATCCATGATCACCACAACGCGTCGCACACCGGCGACGAGGTCCATGGCGCCGCCCATGCCTTTGATCATCTTGCCCGGGATCATCCAGTTGGCGAGGTCGCCGTTCTCCGCAACCTCCATCGCGCCCAGGATGGCGAGATCGATGTGGCCGCCGCGGATCATCATGAAGCTCTCGGCCGAGGAGAAGTAACTCGTCGAGGGCAGGGCGGTGACGGTCTGCTTGCCGGCGTTGATGAGGTCGGGATCCTCTTCGCCCTCGTAGGGGAACGGTCCCATGCCTAGCATGCCGTTCTCGCTTTGCAGCTGCACGTGCAAGCCCTCGGGAATGTAGTTCGAGACCAATGTCGGGATGCCGATGCCGAGATTGACGTAATAGCCGTCGCGCAGCTCCTGCGCGGCGCGGGCGGCCATCTGTTCGCGGGTCCAGGGCATGGGCGTCTCCTCCTGATTGGAGCTTTAGCCCAAACGCGGCCTTTTGGAACGGCGCTTTAGCGTCGGCACCGGGCATGGCGGATGCGGTGCCGGTTTGGCGGCTGACGCGACGCTCGACCAAGGCGTGATGACCAGCTTGCGCGCCGGCAAGCGCGCGTGCCGGCCTAGCGGAGTCGAGCCGAACGATCGATGCCGTCGGGTGGGGTGAGCGTGTAGGCCGGCGGCACGTCAAGCGGCTCGAGCTTAGCCAGCATGATTTCGGGGACGTTTGGCTCGAGGAGGAAGAGCGAGCGCAACGTCTTCGCGATCACGGAAAAGGATTGCGCTTCCAGCGTCGCTTCGGCGGTCAGCATATTCGTCGCGCTCTGTGAGGGCCTCAATCAGGATGGATTTTGGT
>CAXTQM010000120.1:0-7386 GCA_964246205.1 uncultured Beijerinckiaceae bacterium
CCCGCCGTCGGCGCTGTTGGCGAAGGCGTGGACACCGGCAGCGACGGCCAAGCCGCGGCCACGTTGAACGCGATCTGACTCGCGACCACCGTGCAGGCGTTGCCGAGCAGCGACGTCGCCGGGATGTCGTACTGTTCGAACGTCGTCTGGCCGGCCGCGAGAATGGCGGCCGCATCGTTGAAGGTAAGGCCGACGCCGCCCGCGGCGATCCCCGGCACCGCCACCGCGTCGGCGACGGCGCGGGTTAGCGCCAGGTCAAAGCCGCTTTTCGTGCCGTCCCGGTCCATCGAGGTCAGCAGGATCTCGCCGGCACCCAGCCCGACCACCTCGCGGGCGTAAGCGACGGCATCGAGGCCAGTCGGCCTGCGGCCGCCGTGTGTGAAGATCTCCCACCGCCCAGGCGCCACCTGCTTGGCGTCGATCGCCACCACGATGCACTGGCTGCCGAACTTCTCCGCCGCGCGGCGCACGAAATTGCGGTCGTGCACCGCCGCCGTCATGACCGAGACCTTGTCGGCGCCGGCTAGCAGCAGCGCGCGGATGTCGGCCTCGCTGCGCACGCCGCCGCCGACGGTGAGAGGCATGAAGCAGGCCTCCGCGGTGCGCCGCACCACGTCGAGCAAGATGCCGCGGGCCTCGTGGCTGGCGGTGATGTCGAGGAAGCAGAGTTCGTCGGCGCCAGCGGCGTCATAGGCCACGGCCGCTTCGACAGGGTCGCCCGCGTCGCGCAGATCAACGAAATTGACACCCTTGACGACGCGGCCGTCCTTGACGTCGAGACAGGGGATCACGCGCGCCTTGAGCATGGCGCAAGGTCATAGCCGTCGCGGGCGGGAGATCAAGTGGCAGAGCCGATGGAACGCTCGGATCGCATCCGAGCATCCATCAACAGACCTCCCTCGATTACTCCGCGGCGACCGACATGGAGGAAGCGAAATAGGCCTCGACTTGGTTTGCGGCGGCGCCGAACAGCTCGATGCCATGGATGACGAGCGCCTCGATCCGCTCGGGAGAGCCGGAGTCGTCGTAAGCGCGGGCGAAATCCATCACGATGTCTTCGTGCGAGGGCTCGCCATCGTGAGGCACGGTATGCACTTCCATCCAGATCGCGCGGCGGCGTCCGAAGAGATTTCTGTAAGCCGGCGCTTCGGCGAGCATCGCACCGAGCTCCTCGGCGATAAACTCGGTGGAGGCAAGAGCGCCGGCGAAGAAGGTGACGAGATCGCCGGAGGTGGTGGCGTCGATCAGGCGCTGCACGAGCGGGAGGGCGGGCTCTGCCTGCAGCATCTCATAGCTTATCTCAAGATTTCGGGCGTCGGCTTCCCAATGCTTGGAATGTCGAAATTCGTCCTTCTGCATATCGATAAGGTTGGATCGCGCGTCTTCGAAGACGCCAGCGATTTCGCTGTCCAGCAATGTCTTAATCGACCTCGCGGAGTCGATCAGAGCTTCTTTTGCCTTGCTTCTACCAAACTTGGCATAGAGCGGCTCGCGTGGAAGACTCGCAGAATTCGCACGGCGGTCGATCGCCTTTTCGAAGTCTCTGGTGAAGGGCCAAAAACCTTTGCTAAGCGCCATCGCTGCGGCTCGGTCACCGTCTCTCGCTCGACAAATCAGAGATGAATTTCGGACCGTGTCGCGAGCAGCGCGTTCGAGCCGCTCAACGTTGAAGTAGGAATGGTTATTTTCATAAAAAAGCGACATTGATCAGCCCCTCTGCCCGATCCCTACCAAAGTATTAACTGGGAAAGGCTGATTGGCAAGGCTTCTAAAAAACAATTTTCAGCTACGAGCGTCGTGAATATGTCTTTGTTTAATACCAAATCCCGATGCGCGTCCCGACTGCCGTCGATCGGATCGGTCGATTTCAGCTTAGGAAGCGGCAATCCTGCAACGCTGGTTTTGTCAAGCGATCAAACGATTGTCTGAATTCGTTTGGAGTCTTCTGGTCTTGCACACGCTGCTGAAATGCGAGGTGAAAGGATGCGGCAACGCGATTCCGAAGCCTTGCACATAATCGACGCCGATGTCGCGAAGGACGTCGGCAACCTCCTCCGTCTCGACAAACTCGGCCACGATGCGTTTGCCCATGACGTGGCCGACGTGATTGATCATCTCGACCATCGCACGGTCCGGCCGCTCGGTCAGAAGGTTCCTCACGAAAGAGCCGTCGATCTTCAAGAAGTCGACCGGTAATTCCTTGAGATAATTGAAGGACGACATGCCGGATCCGAAGTCGTCAAGCGCGAAGGTGCAGCCGAGAACCCTAAGATCCTTAATGAACGAGCGGGCTGCGGCAAGGTTAACGATAGCGGTGGTTTCCGTCACCTCAAAGCAGATCGACTGCGGAGGAATACCGAATTTCGCGAAAGATTCTTTGAGGAAACCGAGAAAGGCGTCGTCGCCAACGGTGGCGCCCGAAAGATTTATCCCGCAGCAAGTGATCGGCGCCATGTCCTTGTTCTTCCGCCGCTCAGCAAGAACCTCAAAGGTACGTCGCACGACCCAGCGATCGATCAGCTTGATCAGCCCGAAGCGTTCCGCTGCCGGGAGAAAGCTCGATGGCGGCACCAGCAAGCCATCCTCGTCACGCATTCGAATCAAGATCTCAAGGTGAATGCCCTCATAATCATCTTCTGCAAGCGGAACGATTTCCTGAGCGAAGAGGCAGAGTCGATCCTCGTTGAGCGCCTGTTGAATGCGTTGAACCCAATTCATCTCGCGAATGCGGCCGCGCAAGGCTTCATCCTCCTTGCGATGCGAATGGACGCGATTGCGTCCGTTCTCTTTGGCCATGAAACAAGCCATATCCGCCCTCGACATCATCTCTTCGGACGATCCCGTAAAATCACTGCTATGCGCAAGGCCGATACTCGCCGTTACTTTGAACCGTCGCGTTTCCCATAGAAAATCTATCGTCTCGATCGTCGCCCGGATATTCTCGGCGACTTCGAGAGCATGACGCATGTCCGTGCTTCTTAAGAAGACACTAAACTCATCGCCACCAAGACGCGCGAGAAGAGCATCTGGCCCCAACACCGCTTCGAGTGGTGGACCTATCCGGCGAAGCATCGCATCGCCTGCTGCATGACCGCAGGTGTCATTTATGATCTTGAATTGGTCGAGGTCGATGAACATCAGCGCGCAGGAGATGGAGTGAACGCTTCTTCCAGGCTCGAGGGCTTGCGCGAGATGCTCTTTGAACGCTCGCCGATTGGCGAGCCCGGTCAGTTCGTCGTGCGAAGCCTGCCAGGCGAGCGCGTCTTCAAAATGACGGCGCTGCCGTATGACTTTGCTGACGCGCCACAAGGTCAGCACTGCAAGCAACCCTGCCAACACACAGTTGGCGATCAAGAGAAGCGTTTCGACGACCCTTGCACCTTCGCCGAGCGTCTCGGTAAAAGCGATTGTAAAGGGCGTGATCGCCTTGTCGAGCGCTTCAACTTTTTGACGCTTTTCGGCGATGGCGTCTTGTGGATAATATGCGCCTATTTCTTTACCGAGCGCATCAAGCTCCGAAATAAAACGGTCTGCCGCTTGCCATTTGGCAATTGCTCTTTCCAGGTAGGGAAAGCCGCGAAAATTTTGAAACATCCAGATCAGGCTTGGGAGATCCTCTTCCGCCGTGCCGGCCGCTGTAAACGCGGCACGGGCACGAACGAAGTCTGGCGGCCTGCTTTCGAGCGCCTCTCGACCTTCGCGATAGGCGAGCGGGACTTCGATCGTCCGCTGAAAGCTGGTAAAATCTTTCGGGTTTCCAGTATCGAGATATAGAGTGAGGAAGTACACGGCCTCGTGTTGGCCCTTGGACCAGAGGCTTTCGCCCGAAACAAACCCTCGGATCGCTGACAGTGTGTAGACGCTGAAGCCGCCGACGACCATCTGAATGAGAATAACAACGACGAACGGCCACGCTGAAAGCATTGGCGTGGATAGGGCAGTATTCTGCTTAAGGCGATGCTTCATCAGGCTGAAGATACCTCAGTTCTTCACGCAATCTGCCGGGTCATGATGCAGATGGTTCGCCGCGGACCAATTATCAACAAGAGCCTACCCATGCTCAGGTTAACCGACCGCAAACAATCGAGTGATGATTAAGGTGACGCCATAATGGCGTGAGCCGAAAAGCCTCTTTTGTTTATCGCTTGCTTCAAGATCTTGCCGCCAAGGCCTCCTTGATCGTATGGAGCGTCGCCGGATCCTCGATCGTCGCGGGCATGGCGTAGGGCTCGCCGTCGGCGATCTTCTTCATGGTGCCGCGCAGGATCTTGCCCGAGCGCGTCTTGGGCAAGCGATCGACCACCAGCGCCGTGCGAAATGAGGCGACCGGACCGACCTTCTCGCGCACCAGGCTAACCGCCTCGCCCTCGATGGCCTCCGCCGAGCGGGTCACGCCTGACTTCAGCACGAGGAATCCGCAAGGCACTTCGCCCTTGATGGAATCGGCCATGCCGATGACGGCGCATTCCGCGACATCGGGGTGGCGCGCCAGCACCTCCTCCATTCCTCCAGTCGAGAGGCGGTGGCCGGCACAGTTGATGATGTCGTCGGTGCGCCCCAGCAGGAAAACATGGCCGTCGGCATCGAGGAAGCCGGCATCCGACGTCTTGTAGGCGCCGGGATAGTCGACGAGATAGCTCTCGCGCATCCGCCCGTCGTTCCGCCACAGCGTCGGCAGGCAGCCCGGCGGCAGCGGCAGCTTGACGACGAGGTTGCCCATGGTCTCGGCCGGCACGGCGCGGCCGCACTCGTCGACCACCTCCAGCGCGTAGCCCGGCATCGGCACGGTGGCCGAGCCCGGCTTGATCGGCAGCAGGCCGAGGCCCTTGGGATTGCCGGCGATGCACCAGCCCGTCTCTGTCTGCCACCAATGGTCGATCACCGGCAGGCCGAAGCTCTCCATCGCCCAGTCGACGGTGGGAGCGTCGGCGCGCTCGCCGGCGAGGAACAGCGCGCGCATTTTGGTGAGGTCGTGGCCCTTGGCGAGCGCCCCGGTGGGGTCTTCCTTCTTGATGGCGCGCATCGCGGTGGGCGCGGTGAACAGCGACACCACGTCCCACTCGGAGCAGACCCGCCAGAAGGCGCCGGCATCCGGCGTGCCGACTGGTTTGCCCTCGTAGCAGATGGTCGTCGCGCCGATCAGCAGTGGCGCATAGACGTTGTAGCTGTGCCCAACGACCCAGCCGATGTCGGAGGCGCACCAGAACACTTCACCGGGCGCGACGTCGTAGAGCGCCCCCATCGACCAGGCCAGCGCGACGAGGTAGCCGCCAGTGTCGCGCACCACGCCCTTGGGCACTCCGGTCGTGCCCGAGGTGTAGAGAATGTAGAGCGGGTCGGTCGCGGCCATCGGCTCGCAGGCGACCACGCGGCCGTCGGCCGCCTCGACCAGCGTCTCCCAGTCGTGGTCGCGCCCGGCGATCATGTCGGCCTGCAGCCGCGGCCGCTGCCACACCAGCACCGCCTCGGGCTTGAAGGTGGCCATCTCGATCGCGGCGTCGATCAGCGGCTTGTAGGCCACGGTACGCTCGCCCTCGATGCCGCAGGACGCGGTGAGGATCAGCTTGGGGCCGGCATCGTCGATGCGCGCGGCGAGCTCCTTCGACGAGAAGCCGCCGAACACCACGGAATGGATTGCGCCGAGCCGCGCGCAGGCGAGCATGGCAACATGGGCGCGCGGCAGCATAGGCAGGTAGATGATGACGCGATCGCCCTTGCCGACGCCGAAGTCCTGCAGCACGGCGGCCATCGCCTGCACCTCGCCGAGCAGCTCGTCGTAGGTGATGGCCTTCTTGAAGCCGATGACCGGCGCATCGTAGATCACGGCCGCCTGGCCGCCGCGCCCGTCGCGGACGTGGCGGTCGAGGCAGTTGAAGCAGGCGTTGAGCGAGGCGTCGGGGAACCAGCGGCCGTAGATGCCGGCGTCGGCATCGAAGATCGCGCGCGGCGGCTCAATCCAGTCGATCGCCCGCGCCGCCTCGCGCCAAAAGCCCTCCGGGTCGCGCTGCCAGTCTGCGTAGACCTCGGCGTAGCGGCTCGGCATGGTGGTTCCTGTTCAGCGTGCTGCGGGACGCCAAGCTTTGTCGGCATTTGCCGGTCGCAGGCAAGTGGCGGCGCCATGTCGTTCGGATGAGAGACGATCGCGACGACTAGTCTAGGCTCCAGACTCAAGCATAGCCAGTAGGCGACGAGGTTTGCGATAGCGACGGCTGAAAGGAAGTTGGCAGCGAGCTTGTCGTAGCGGGTGGCGACACGCCGGAAGTCCTTGAGCCTGCAGAAGGCGTTCTCGATGAGATGGCGCTCCTTGTAGCGGGTGCGGTCATGGCGGATGGGCGTGGTTCGCGTCCGGCGGCCGGGGATCACCGGCACGGCCCCGGCGCCACGGATCATGCGCCGCAGAGCGTCGGCGTCGTAGCCTTTGTCGGCCAGGATGTGCCTTGCCCCGACGGCGCGTTCGAGAAGCGCCGGAGCCGCGCTCACGTCGGCGACGTTGCCCGGCGTGAGGGTGACCGCGTAGGGACGCCCGACGACGTCGGTGAGCGCGTGGATCTTCGTGGTCTGGCCGCCGCGCGAGGGACCGATCGCCTGCGCTCGCGCCCCCCTTTTCCGCCGAACGCGGCGCGCTGGGCTTTGATGTAGGTCGAGTCGATCGCCGTGCTCTTTGGGACCGCGTCACAGGCCGCCAGCGCCTCGAGCAACCCGTCCCAGAAGCTGCGCCGCGACCACCGGTTGAAGCGATTGTAGATGGTGGTCGATGGCCCGTACTCGGCCGGACAGTCACACCAGCGGCAACCCACCTTCAGGACGTGAACGATGCCGGAGATGACCCGGCGATCATCGACCCGTGGCGCGCCGGGCTGGTTCGTCGGCAGATGCGGCGCGATCGCGGCCCACTGTGTCTCCGACAGCCAAAACAAAGCGCTCATGACCCCTCCCGCCAACGGCGGCTCTGAATCACGATCCTCCTACCACCTCAAGCAGCTGATTGGGTTTGGACCCTAAAGATCGAGCTGACCGATCTCAAGGCGCTGGATTTTAATATCGGCATCACAGGCTTCTCGCTCGACGAAATATCTAGCTTGATGCTGGATGGCTCGGGCGGGCTGACCGATCCCGACGACACGCCTGATCTACCGTCAGACCCAGCGAGCCGCTTGGGTGACGTCTGGATCCTCGGACAGCACCGGCTCACGTGCGGTGACGCCACGATCGCCGACGACGTTGAGCGCGCACTGAATGGCGTCCGGCCTGCCCTGATGGTCAGCGACCCGCCCTATGGCGTCGCCTACGACCCTTCCTGGCGGGCTCGCGCCGGCGTGAACCTCAATCCTGGCAAGCTCGGCAAGGTCGCCAACGACGACCAGGCGGACTGGAGCGCGGCTTGGG
>CAXTQM010000121.1:0-7373 GCA_964246205.1 uncultured Beijerinckiaceae bacterium
GGCCGGCTGCCCGGCCGCGGGCATCGCCGTCACGGACGACGCTTTGGCGCTGGTCGTCGAGGCCGACGGCATCATCGACTTCTCGACGCCCGCTTCCAGCGTGGCGCTGGCGGCGCTGGCGGCTCAGGCGCGGATCGTGCACGTCATCGGCACCACGGGCTTCTCGGCCGGAGATCTCGCCAAGCTCGAGGCGGCGGGGCGCCACGCCACCATCGTGCGCTCGGGCAACATGAGCCTCGGCGTCAACCTCGTGGCCGCCCTGGCCAGAAAGGCGGCTGCGGCGCTAGGGGAGAGCTTCGACATCGAGATCGTCGAGATGCACCACCGCATGAAAGTCGATGCGCCTTCGGGCACGGCGCTGCTGCTCGGCGAGGCGGCGGCAGCGGGTCGCCGCGTGGCGCTTGACGAACGTGCGGTACGCGGCCGCGACGGCATCACCGGCGCGCGCGAGCAGGGTGCCATCGGCTTCGCCGCGCTGCGCGGCGGTACGGTGGTCGGCGATCACAGCGTGATCTTCGCCGGCGAGGGCGAGCGCATCGAGCTGACGCACAAGGCCGAGGACCGCGCCATCTTCGCGAGAGGCGCGCTGAAGGCGGCGCTGTGGGCGCGCGGGCGCAAGCCCGGGCTCTTCTCCATGGCCGACGTGCTCGGCCTGCCGGACTGATCCGGCTCACTGCAAGGACGACCGACTTGAGCGAACGTACGCTGGTCCTGCTCCGCCACGGGCAGAGCGAATGGAACCTGAAGAACCTCTTCACCGGCTGGAAGGATCCGGCGCTGACCCAGCGCGGCATCGACGAGGCGCGAGCCGCCGGCGCGGCGCTGAAGCGGCTAGGCCTGCGCTTCGACCGCGCCTTCGTCTCCGACCTGTCGCGCGCCCAGGAGACGCTGCGCATCTGCCAGGAGATGATGGGCACGAGCCTCAAGCCGATCGTCAACAAGGCGCTGCGCGAGCGCGACTACGGCGACCTTGCCGGCCTCAACAAGGACGAGGCGCGGGAGAAATGGGGCGACGAGCAGGTGCGCATCTGGCGGCGCTCCTACGACACGCCGCCGCCAGGCGGCGAGAGCCTGCGCGACACCGTCGGGCGGGCGCTGCCCTACTACTGCCAAGCGATCCTGCCCTGCGTGCTGCGCGGCGAGACGGTGCTCGTCGCCGCACACGGCAACAGCCTGCGGGCCCTGGTGATGGTGCTCGACGGGCTGAACGCCACGACGATCCCCACGGTCGAGATCCACACCGGTATTCCCCTGGTCTACAAGCTCGGCGCCGATTCGCTGGTGCTGTCGAAGAAGATCGTCGAGCCGGAGATCGCGCCGCGCGCCCCCGACGACATCCTCCCGCGCGGCTGACCCGCGTTCGGAACGATACGACGAAGGTCGCGGTTTCCTCGTCTTGACGCGGCCGACGGTCTTGTCGGCATTGCATGCGGTGCCTTGCGAACGCGCGTCGCGTGGGTGCCGAAAAGGTCGGAGACCATGTCGCATCTCGAAATCCTGCTGGTCGACGACGATCCGCTCGTCCGCCACGTCATCGCCGACGAGCTCGAGGAGGCCGGCCATTTCGTGACGCCGGCGGTGGGGGCCGACGCGGCGCTCGAGTTGCTCGCCGAGGCGGACGCGAGCTTCGACCTCATCCTGATCGACTACACCATGCCCGGCATGTCCGGCGCGGATCTCGCCCGCCACATCCAGGCCGCGGACCCTCGCGCCAAGCTCGCGATCCTCACCGGCCACGTCGACCTTCCCGACGCGCCGCCTTGCCCGATCCTCACCAAGGGCGTGCGGATGAGCGAACTGATCAAGGCGATCGAGGCGGTGGCGGCCGGCGAGGACGTGCGCCTGGCGCACGATGCCAGCGAGACCCGGGTCGACCGGCTGGTCGACCAGATCTCGACAAAGCCGACGGTCGGGGGCGTGCGCGGGGGCATGGAGCAGACCTACGGTGCACCCGCCGATGACGCCATGCCCGACGCCTTTGCCTCGCTGCTCGAGCGCCTGCCGGAAAAGTGAGCATCGCGCTGGCGCCGGGCCTTCGCTACGTGCCCGGCTATCTCGATCGCGTCGCCCAGATCGCATTGCTGGCGGAAATAGACGAGGTGCTGCACGACGCGCCGCTGTTCCAGCCGGTCATGCCGCGTACCGGCACGCCGTTTTCCGTGCGCATGACAAATTGCGGTGCGCTCGGCTGGGTGTCGGATCGCGCGAGCTACCGTTACGCCGCCGTCCACCCCGACACCGGCCGGCCCTGGCCCAAGATGCCCGAAGCGGTGCTCGCCGCCTGGGACGATCTCGCCGATTGCGACCGCCCGCCGGAAGCCTGCCTCGTCAACTATTACGCGGCGGGCGCCAAGATGGGCTTGCACCAGGACCGCGACGAGGAAGGTTTCAAAGCCCCGGTGTTGTCGCTGTCGCTCGGCGACACGGCGCTGTTCCGGTTCGGCGGCACCGCGCGCCGCGGCCCAACGAAAAGCATCCGGCTCGAGTCTGGCGATGCGCTGGTGCTCGGCGGTGCCGCACGGCTGGCGTTCCACGGCGTCGACCGCATCGTCTCCAGCTCATCGACGTTGTTGCCGCAAGGCGGGCGCTTCAACCTGACAGTGCGCCGCGTCTCAGGCGAACCGTCCATCTGACGTCAGTTCGACTTTGGCGCCGCCTCGGCCTTCGGACCGCCGCGCGACACGCCAACCTTGGCCGGGCGCAGAACGCGATCGGCGATCGAATAGCCCTGCTCGACGACCTGCATCACCGTGCCCGACGGCACGCTCTCGTCGGGCAGCTCGAACAAGGCCTCGTGCATGTTGGGATCGAAGCGCTTGCCCATCGGCTCCAGCTTCTTCACGCCGAAACGGTTCAGGCGAGACAGGAAGTCCTTCTCGGTCAGCTCGATGCCTTCGATGAAGCTCCTGAGACGCGGCTCGGCGCCGTCGCGGACCTCGGCCGGCACCGCATCCACGGCGCGACGCAGGTTGTCGGCAAACGTCAGCATGTCGCGCGCAAACGAGGTCACGCCATAGGCCTTGGCGTCGCCGACTTCTCGCTCAGTGCGCCGGCGCAAATTCTCCATGTCGGCCAACGTGCGAAGCACGCGATCCTTCATTTCAGCGTTTTCGGCGGTGAGGGCCTCCAGGACCTTGAACGGGTCGGGCTCGCCCTGCGGCGCCGCGGGCCCGGCATGGCCGTTCGCCGCCTCGCGAGCTTCGCCCGCGGTGTGATCATCGGCGAATTCGGGATCGGGCTCGTTCATGGAATCTCTGCGTGAAAGGTCGGTCGTCGTCGCCGCTCATATCAGTTTTGCGGCGGCGTTTATCAAGCTAAGCCTCGGCGCGGCTGGAGAAGTCCCGTTGGATCATGTGGATTGCGTCGTCGTCGGTGCCGGCGTTGTCGGGCTGGCGATCGCCCGCGAGCTGGCGCGGGACGGAAGGCAGGTGCTGTGCCTGGAGGCTGCCGAGCGGCTCGGTACCGGAAGCTCGGGACGCGGCAGCGGGGTCGTTCATGCCGGCCTGTACTATCCTGCCGGCAGCCTCAAGGCGCGCTTCTGCGTGGCCGGTCGCGAGATGCTCTATGCCTTCGCCGAACTCCACGGCGTGCCTTGCGTCCGACGCGGCAAGCTCGTGGTGGCTACCTCGGCGAGCGAGGACGAGGAGCTCGACAGGATCGCCACCACCGCGGTCGCCAACGGCGTCGACGACCTGCGCCGCCTTGACGGCGCGGAGGCACGGCGGCTCGAACCGGCGCTGCGCTGCCATTCGGCGCTGCTGTCGCCTTCGACCGGCGTGATCGACGCGCTTGCCCTGCTTGAGGCGCTGCAGGTGGAGGCCGAAGAATACGGCGCGGTCACCGCCTTCGAGGCGCCGCTGCAACGCGCCTTCGTCGAGGACCGCGGCTTCACGTTGGAGGTCGGCGGCGCGGCGCCGATGCGCATATCCTGCCGGCAGCTCGTCGTTGCCGCCGGGCACGAAGCGCCGGCGCTGGCCCGCGAGATCGCGGGGCTCGACGCCCGGCAGGTTCCGCGCGCCTACTTCGCCAAGGGCAACTACTTCCGCTGCGCCGCCGAGGTACCGTTCAAGCACCTGATCTACCCGCTGCCGGTGCCGGGCGGCATCGGCACGCATCTCACGATCGACCCGGCCGGCATCGCGCGGTTCGGGCCGGACGTCGAATGGGTCGAGAGCTTGGACTACACCGTCGACCCCGCGCGGAGCGTCGGCTTCGCCGCCGACATCCGGCGTTGGTGGCCCGACCTTCCCGAAGATCGCCTGCGGTCCGACTACGCCGGCATCCGCCCCAAGCTCGCTGGCCCGGGCGAGCTGGATCGCGATTTCGCCATCGGTGGCGAGGCCGATCACGCAATTGGCGGGCTCGTCACCCTCATGGGAATCGAGTCGCCCGGCGTCACCGCCTGCCTGGCCATCGCCGCCCACGTCGCGACGCTGCTGCCCTGTTGAAACGCAAAGAGCCCCGGCGAAGGCCGGGGCTCTGCAGATCGCAAAGAGCGGTCCGATCAGTTGCGGGTCGATCCCGTGAGCCGCAGGATCGCGAGGAAGATGTTGATGAAGTCGAGGTAGAGCTGGAGCGCGCCGATGACGGACATGCGCGCCGCCATCTCGCCGTTGCCGGCGACCTGGTAGTAGGTCTCGCGGATCTTCTGCGTGTCGTAGGCGGTGAGGCCGGCGAACACGAGGACGACAAGGCACGAGATGCCATAGCTCAGCCCGGCGCTGTGGACGAAGAACACGTTCACGAGGCTGACCAGGATGATGCCGATCACGCCCATGAACAAGAAGGCGCCCATCGGCCCGAGGTCGCGCTTCGTCGTGTAGCCGTAGAGGCTGAGCGCGCCGAAGGTCGCCGCTGTTATGAAGAAGGCGTTGGCGATCGAGGTCTGCGTGTAGATCAACAGGATGCTGGATATCGACAGGCCCATGAGGGCGGCGAAGGCGAAGAACAACGCCCGTGCCGTCGTCGGCGCGAGACTCTGCACCTTGAGCGACAGGAACAGCACGAAGGCGAACGGCGCAAACATCACCACCCAGCGCAGCGGGCTGAGATAGATCGCCTGACCAAACGGGGTGAGCATCAGGCCGCGCATGCCCTCGACCGCGTCGGCCGGGTTGCTGGTCACGGCGAACTGGCTGACGGCGAAAGCGACGATCCCGGTCACCACCAGGCCAATCGCCATGTTGTTGTAGACGCCGAGCATGAAGGCCCGGAGGCCCTGATCGACGGCGGCGCCTCGCGCGACGGCGGGATTTTGCCCCCAGCGTGCGGCGTTGCGATCCCAATCGGACATGAAACCCTCTGTGGATGTGAAGGCTGGACCGCCTTCGGGCGCTCGCGAGGACGCGAGATCGCAGCAGCAATATGGAGGGAAGCGAAAATGCGCACAAGCCTTGGCCATTCGCGGCGAAGTTAAACTCCTGTAATGCTTAGCGTCTGAACGGCCGCGGGCTGCCGCGCCATCGCGCTCAGAGGTTGCGCAGGTAGGGCGCCGGCTTGCGCCCCAGGATGCGCCAGGTGCCGACCAATCCGAGCCCCACGGTGACGGCGAGCGCGCCGAAAGCCGCGAGGAGCGCCTGCGACCAGACGAAGGTGAAGTCGAGCCCCATTACCTTGGCGACGATGCCCCAGGCTGCCGCCGTGCCGGCCAGCACGCCGAACACCGCCGTCGCCAGCCCTAGGATGCCGTATTCCAGAAGGAAAGCGGCGAGCAGCCGCGCGCGCGTGGCGCCCAGCGTCTTCAGCACCACGGCGTCGTAGAGCCTGGCCTCCTGGCCGGCGGCGAGCGCGCCGGCCAGCACCAGCACCGAGGCGACGAGCGCCACGCTTGCCGCGCCGCGGATCGCGGTGGCGAGTTGGGCCACCACCCCCGAGACGGCGTCGAGCGCGTCCTTGACGCGGATCGAGGTGACGCTCGGATAAGCCTGCGCCACCTCGCGCAGCAGCGTCAGCTCGCGCGGGTCGCCGGCCCGGGGGAAGGTCACAGTGGCGAGGTCGCTGTAGGGCGCGCCGGCGAAGGTGTCGGGCGAGAACACCAGTACGAAGTTGATGCCGAACTTGCGCCAGTCGACCTTGCGGGTGCTGGCGATCGTGGCGCCGATCTCGCGGCCGA
Organism: uncultured Beijerinckiaceae bacterium; assembly: GCA_964246205.1. GTDB lineage: Bacteria > Pseudomonadota > Alphaproteobacteria > Rhizobiales > Beijerinckiaceae > RH-AL1. The sequence goes on from CAXTQM010000121.1 coordinate 6,113, forward strand.
ACACGTTGACGCCGATACTGTCGCCGATCTTCAGCCCCAGTCCGGCGGCGATGTCGGTCTCCAGCGACACCAGCGGCTTGCCGGCGTAGTCGGCCGACCACCATTTGCCCTGCGCCAGCGTCGATCCGGCGGGCAAGGTTGCGGAGAAGGTGATGCCGCGGTCGCCCTGCAGCACCCACGACGCCTTTTCGGTCGGCTTGACCTTGGCAGCGGGCGTGCCGTCGACCTGCGTGATCCGCCCACGCATCATGGGCACGAAATCGAGCTTGCCGTCAGCCGCATGCGCCTCGAGGAAGGAGCGGAACGCCGGCACCTGTGAATTCTGGACGTCGAGAAAGAAGAAGGAGGGCGTCTCTCCGCTAGCGGTGCGGTGCAGTTGGCCGCGTATGTTGCCGTCGATCAACGTCAGCGCCACCAACAGGGCGAGACCGAGGCCGAGCGAGAGCACCACCGTCGGCGTCAGCGCGCCGGGACGGTGGATGTTGGCGACCGCCAGCCGCAGCGCCACGAAACGCGAGTGCGGCAGGCGACGCGCGAGCCCCATCAGCGCCGCTGCGACGAGCCGCAACACGACGAAGCCGCCCGCCGTCGCCACCATGTAGTAGATCGCGAGGGACCGCTGCTGCGACAGCAACAGGATGGTGGTGACGAGCCCGGTGCCGGCCAGGGCGACCAGCGCGAGGTAGCGCGGGCGTAGCCGGCGCGCGTCCGGCTCGACCTGGTCGCGGAACAGCGCCGACACCGGGATGTCGTGGGCGCGGCCGAGCGGCGCCATCGAGAAGGCCAGCGCCGTCCAGGCACCGTAGAGGAAGCCGGCGGCGATCTGGACGGGGTATACCGACGGCACCAGCGCGAACGGGAGCACCGCGTTGAAGGCCCAGGCGACGACGAACGGCATGGCGACGCCCACCGCCAGCCCGATAGCGATGCCGAGCGCGGCGATGGCCATGACCTCGATCAACATCAGGCCGAAGACGTAGGTGCCCGTGGCGCCGAGCGATTTCAGCGTCGCGATCGAGGGCCGGCGGCGCTCGACGAAGCCGCGGATGGCATTCGCGACGCCGGCGCCGCCGATGATCAGTGCCGTCAGGCCGACGAGAGTGAGAAACTGGGTGAAACGCTCGATGTCGCGCGAGAACTGCGGCGACACGTTTTCGCGCGTGCGAGCCTCCCAGCCGGCGGCCGGGAAGCGCTTTCCGACGTCCTCGATCAGCGCATGCACCGCGGCATCGCTGGCGGGATGGCCGGCGACGTCCGGCAG
>CAXTQM010000122.1:0-70 GCA_964246205.1 uncultured Beijerinckiaceae bacterium
CGGCCGCGGATAGACGACCGGGCGCTCCACGATGACCGGCCGCTCGACGACCACCGGGCGCTCATAGATG
>CAXTQM010000122.1:80-7314 GCA_964246205.1 uncultured Beijerinckiaceae bacterium
CCGAGGGCGGCGATGATGAAGGTTGGCCGGAAACGACGCATGGCTTGGCTCCCTCTCGAGTCGAAGGAGAGTGGAGCCTTGCGGCTGAACCAAGGCTGAAGCCGGCGTTCAGCAACCGACAGCGCGAACGGCAGCAGCGGATACGCCGGTGGCCGGGCAGGTCAACAAGCTTTATCGCGACCGCGTTCGTGACGCCCGCGCCAAACCTATTGCTCGTCGAGCGGGTCCACCGCGCGCGGCCGGCGCGGCGCGGCGTAGCCCTCGTCGCCGCCGCCCTGGTCGACATCCATGCTGTCGTCGCGGCGCTGGCGGCTGGCGCGCTTCGGCGCGGGCGCATCGTCGCCATCGTTCTTGTAGCCGGCCTCCGAGGTGCCGGCGAGCCGGGTGGCGAAATAGGCGATGGTGCGCGAATACACCTTGCTCTTGTTCCACTCCTGGATCGCGGCGAAGTTCGGCTCGCCCGGAGCCCAGCCAGCGCCGCGCTGCCAGCCGTGCTGCTGGAGGAAGTGCGCGGTGGAGGCCAGCACGTCGGCGGCGTTGTGGTTGAGATCGGGCGAGCCGCCGCCGCCGTAGCTCACGGCGGACTTCAGGTAGGTCGAGGGCATGAACTGCGTCTGCCCGATCTCGCCGGCCCAGGCCGAGCGCGACGAGCCCGAGGCGGCGCCGCGCTGCACCATCTTGAGCGCGTCGAACAGTTCGGCCGTGAACATGTCGGAGCGGCGGCAATCGTAGGCCAGCGTCGCGATCGAGCGGATCATCGAGAAGTTGCCGCTGGTCGAGCCGAAGTCGGTCTCGAGGCCCCAGATCGCGAGCAGCACCGGCGGCGACACGCCGTAGCGCGCCTCGATGCTCTTGAAGATGGGCGCGTACCGCTTTTCCAGCGCGTGGGCGCGGCCGAGGCGCGGCGGCACCATGCGCTGGGAGAACTGCTCGAAACTCTGGCGGAACACGCCCTGGCCATGGTCGCGGCGGACCACCGAAGGGTCGAGCGTCACGCCGGAGAGGCCCTCGTCGACCGCATTGGCCGAGATGCCCTGGGCGAGCGCCTCCTGCTTGATCTTGGCGAGCCAGGTCGGAAAGTCGCCGTGGCAGCCGTTCGCGGCCAGCGCAGGGCCGGCCGAGACGAAGCCAGCCAATGTGAATATCAAAGCCAGACGCTTGCGCATCGTCCCCTCCAACGCGCCGCGAGCAAAAGCAGCCTTCTGCGGCGTAGACAAGGCGCCGCGGGTAGACCGCTGGCCCGATGGCTGCTTGCCGATCCGGCACACCCCGGAGGTTCCATGCGCTTCAAGCTCGGTTGCTCGCTGTCCTACGAAGCGCAGAACGGCATGCCGTTCCTCTTCAATGTCGAGGCCGCGCGCTTCGGGGCGCAGACCATCGAGCACGAGAGCCTAACCACCACGCCGCAAGCTCCGCTCGACACCTGGGTCATGCCCGAGAGCGGCAACCGCTACGTCCGCGCGCTGGCGCCGGCCGGCAAGTTCACGCTGAACTACGAGGCGACCGTCGACCTGAACTACACGCTCGAGGACCCCGTATTAGTCACCGAGCTGATGCCCTCGACGCTGCCGCTCTCGGTGTTCCCGCACCTCTACCCGAGCCGGTACTGCCAGTCCGACAAGCTGGAGCGCTTCGCCAACACCACCTTCGGGCAGTTCTCGCCGGGCTATTTCCGCGTCGCCGAGATCTGCAACTGGATCCACGGCTACGTCGCCTACGAGGGCGGCGTCTCGGACGCGTTGACCTCGGCCTTCGACACGGTGACCCAGCGCGCCGGCGTGTGCCGCGACTTCTCCCACCTCGCCGTGGCGCTGTGCCGGACCATGGCGATCCCGGCGCGCTACGTCAGCGCCTACGCCTTCCGCCTGCAGCCGCCGGACTTCCACGCCGTGTGCGAGGCCTGCCTGCTCGGGCCGACCGGGCCGGGCTGGTACATCTTCGACGCCACCCGCAACGCCGATCCTTCGGGGCTGGTGCGCATCGGCGTCGGCCGCGACGCCGCCGACGTCGCCTTCGCCAGTCCGTACGGCGCGTGCCGGTACGACCCGCCGAAGGTTTGGATCGAGGCGGTCGACCCCGCGCCCGAGGCGACGGTACAGGCGGTGCTGAGCGAGCTCTTCGTCGGCTGACCCATCATCTGCCTCGATCGAAACGATCGGAGGCGCGCGGTGGACGCGACGCCCTCGCGCGGGCATGCCTGCGATGAAGCCCGGGATAATGAAATGATCGGAACGCGCGTGCTACCGGGCCTGGCCTTGTGCATCGTCATCACGCTCGCCGCGACCGCGCTGCAGGTGGTCGAGACCCGCCTCGTCGGCCAGCCCTACATCGAGGCACTGGTGCTGGCGATCCTGCTCGGCGTGATCGTCCGCACGCTGTGGACGCCGGGGGAGAGCTGGCGTCCCGGCATCGAGCTCAGTGCCAAGACGCTGCTCGAGGTCGCCGTGATGCTGCTCGGCGCCTCGGTCAGCGTGCAGGCCGTGCAGGCGCTCGGCCTGGCGCTCGTCGGCGGCATCGTGGTCATCGTGCTCGTCGCCATCGCCACCAGCTACGCGATCTGCCGAGCGCTCCGCATCCCCCAGCGCATGGCCATCCTGATCGCCTGTGGCAACTCCATCTGCGGCAACAGCGCCATCGCCGCGGTGGCGCCGATCATCGGCGCCGACGGCGAGGATATCGCCTCCTCCATCGCCTTCACCGCCGTGCTCGGCGTCGTCACCGTGCTGCTGCTGCCGTTCCTCGTGCCGATCCTGCACATGAGCCTGCCGCAATACGGCGTGCTCGCCGGGCTCACCGTCTACGCCGTGCCGCAGGTGCTGGCGGCGACGCTGCCGATCGGCGCGCTGTCGAACCAGATCGGCACCGTGGTGAAGCTGGTGCGCGTGCTGATGCTCGGCCCCGTGGTGCTGGTCATGAGCCTGCTCACCGGTTTCCTTCGTGACGAGACCGACGAGGCGGCGCCCGAGGTGACAGCCGGCGACCGGCCCAAGCGCGGCCGCCCGGCGCTGCACCAGCTCGTGCCCTGGTTCATCGTCGGCTTCCTCGTCGTGGCGACGCTGCGCACGCTGCATCTGATCCCCGCCGTGGCGCTGCCGCCGATCGCGTTCCTGGCGACGCAGCTCACCGTGATCTCGATGGCGGCGCTCGGCCTCGGCGTCGACGTGCGCGCCGTCGCCCGCGCCGGCCTGCGCGTGACCAGCGCCGTGACGCTGTCGCTTGTGGTGCTGGGGCTCATCAGCCTCGGGCTGATCTACGGGCTGCACGTAGCCTGAACGTATGCTGGGATTGCCCTCTTGCCGTTAGCCTGCGTCCTCCCGCGGGAGAACCGACGCGCTTCCGCCAGATCGAGCCCATCCAGAGCCTTCGAGCGCTCGCCGCGCTCATGGTCGTCGTCGGTCATGCCCAGACCGAGGCCCTGGTGGCCGCGTCGCGCTGCGGCGAGGCGTTCGCGCCGTCGCACCTGCTGCCCTGGGGCGCTGGCGTCGAGCTGTTCTTCGCCACCTCCGGCTTCATCATGGTGGTCGCCTCCGAGCAGATGTTCGCGCGGTCAGTGGCGCGGCGATCTTCGCAATGCGGCGGCTGAGCGCATCGTACCTGTATTGGCTGGCGACGACGCTCCAGGTCGCAATCCGCCGCGGCCACGCTCGGCGACTACTGGACATACATCGCCGCAGCCTCGCCCAGGCGATCGCCGCCGCCTTCTTCGCGCATCGCTGGATCGAGCTGCCGATCGCTCGCCGGCTGTCGCTACGGCGGCTGGAGGGCAAGCCGGTGCTCGGAGTGGCGAGATGGCACTGACCTACCAGATGGTACGCGTGCCAAATTCGGCGAATGCGAGGTCGGCCGTGACGAGCCCGAGCGTTTCGATTTGTGCTTGGGCTGCAAGCATCCGGTCGAATGGATCCTTGTGAGAACCCGCAAAAGTCCCCGCCAGCAAACCATGTTCGAGGGTGATAGGAAGACCGATGAACTCGTAACGTTCGAGCACCTTCGGAAAGGTCTCGAGTAGAGGTCCGGCTTCCGCCCACCGTCCCAGACGAAACTTGGTTGCGAGTTCCCACAGTGTGGCAGCACTGACGTGAACGACAGCCCCGTCTGTCTCGATTGCTTCGCGGGCGGCCTCTGAACAGCGCTTGTTGCCTGCGACAAACCAGACAAACGCGTGGCTATCCAGCAGTATTCTCAGAGTCACCTTCCCAGAGTTCCAATTCCTCGGCCGGTAACGGATCGAAGAAGAACGAATCCGGTGGGATCGCAAATTCGCCGGCGAAGGCACCGAACTTGGGCTTCTTACGCTTCCCTAGGCTAGTGAGCTTGGCGACCGGCGCCTTGCCGCGAGCGATCACGATCTCTTCGCCGGCTTCGACGCGGGCGATCAGCCTGGAAAGCTGCGTCTTAGCTTCGTGAATAGTGACTGTCGCCACAGCGCTTCTCCTTAGCTAAGGTGTTAGCTAAGAAAAGCCTTGGCCGTCAAGTCGTCTTCTTACGCCGCCTGCTTGCGCGGCTGGATCAGTTTGCGGTTGATCAGCGCCTCGGCGATCTGCACGGCGTTGAGCGCGGCGCCCTTGCGCAGGTTGTCGGAGACGCACCAGAGCACGAGGCCGTTGTCGACGGTCGGGTCGTCGCGGATGCGCGAGATGTAGGTCGCGTCCTCGCCCGCCGCCTCGTGGGGCGTGATGTAGCCGCCGGTCTCGTGCTTGTCGATCACGAGGCAGCCCGGCGCCTCGCGCAGGATGTTGCGCGCCTCGTCCGCCGAGATCGGCTCGGCGAACTCGATGTTCACCGATTCCGAGTGCCCGATGAACACAGGCACGCGCACGCAGGTGGCCACCACCTTGATCTTGGGATCGAGGATCTTCTTGGTCTCGACGACCATCTTCCACTCTTCCTTGGTGAAGCCGTCCTCCATGAAGACGTCGATCTCGGGGATGACGTTGAAGGCGATCCGCTTGGGGAACTTGTGGCTCTGCACGGGGTCGGACACGAAGATCGCCCGCGTCTGGGCGAACAGCTCGTCCATGGCCTCCTTGCCGGCGCCGGAAACGGACTGGTAGGTCGAGACCACGACGCGGGTGATGCGCGCCTTGTCGTGCAAGGGCTTGAGCGCCACCACGAGCTGCGCCGTCGAGCAGTTCGGGTTGGCGATGATGTTCTTCTTGGCGAAGCCGGCGAGCGCGTCGGCGTTGACCTCGGGCACTACCAGAGGCACGTCCGGGTCCAACCGCCATTGCGAGGAATTGTCGATCACGACGCAGCCCTGGGCGGCGATGCGCGGCGCCCATTCCTTCGAGACCGTGCCGCCGGCCGACATCAGGCAAATGTCGGTGCCGGTGAAATCGTAGTTCTCGAGCGACTTGCACTTCAGGACCTTGTCGCCGAACGACACTTCCTGGTGCAGCGAGCGCGACGAGGCTACGGCGACGACCTCGTCGGCCGGGAAACGGCGCTCGGCGAGGATGTCGAGCAGCTCGCGGCCCACGTTGCCCGTGGCGCCGACGACGGCGACCTTGAAACCCATGACATGATCTCCGAACGGCCGGCGCTTCGATCCCTTTGGGGTCGCCCGGCCCGGCCTTTTCGCGTCGTTGACGCTGTTCTCCTGTCCTAGCGCTAGCTCAAGCCTCGACTCAAGCCAAAGCTGCAGGCTCCAGGCATGAGCGATGTCGTCGTCGTCCCGGCAAGGCCTTGGATCGCGCGACCCTGGCCTGCCTGCTCGACCGGCTGGACCTCGCCTCGGGCGGCGACGATCGCGATATGGTCGAGTTCTTCGCTGCGAGCGAGCGGCGCCGCGACACCAATTGCGCGGGAGCCAGGCTGGCACCCGATCGCCTCCACGCCGCATGGCTGGACGACAAACCTGTCACACGCTTCAAAACATGGCGTCGTCATTAAGGAAATCTTACGGCAAGTCCCCGACGCTGAACTAAGGTACAGGTCGAACGTTGTCGTGCCGGACGAGGGGACTTCAGACATGCGCGTGCTTCTAACGACAGCGACGGCTGCCTTGCTGGCCACGACGGCACTTTCCGCCGATGCATCCGCGCAAACAAAGCGACGGGCTCGTGTTGCCGCGCCAGTCCTGGCGGCGAATCCGGACCTCGGGTCGTCCATACCCCTCACGGTGAATCGCCGCTCGTGGCTCGACTCGGGCAGTGCGGTCTCGTCCCGCGGCGGCTATGGCCCAAGCTACGTGGCAGCGAATACGATCTACAACAAGACGCAGGATCAGATCTTCGATCCGGGATATTTCGGCAACTCGACCGTGAATCAGGGTCCGCCCTACGTGCCGGGTCGTTCGCAACCCGTTATCGAGGGATCACTGCCGGCGAGCGGCCGACCGATCATCGACAACGTTCTGCTGCCGCAAAACTTTTACCTCAACCCGGCGCCTTCCGTTCCATAGGCCTGTCTCCGGCATCTGAGGACTGCTAAGGGGCGCCCATGCGGCGCCCCATTTGTTATGACATCACGCGTCTCCTGACGCGCATCCTCAATTCCACCCCCAACGGTATCGATCGCGTCGACAACGCGCTGGCGCAGCACTTTCTGTCTGGCGCACCCGAGGCGACGTTTGGATCGACCTCGACGGGCATCGGCGCTCGATTGCTGAAGGGCGCGGCGGCGGCCGAGGCCGTCAACGGCATCGCAAAACACTGGGGCGAGAGCGGCCGCGAAGTCGCGACAGATCCTATTTATTGCCACGTGAAAGCCTGGATCGCGGGCGCCCAGGTGCCGCACCGCGCAGCGCGTCGCCCGCGTACCAAGCTCGGCCTGCCTTTTCCGGTAACCGCCATCGGCTACTGGGCGGCACGCCACGGTTTGCCGATCGCCCGCACACCGCGCGCGCACTTCCCGGCCGACGGTGTCTACGTGAACGTCAGCCAGTTTCCGCTCTGGGTCGCCTCCACCTTCACGTGGTTGGAGCAGCGCCGCGACGTGAGGGCGGTGTTCTTCGTCCATGACCTCCTGCCTGTGACGCTGCCCGAATACTTCCGCGAGGCGGAATACGAGCGCCACAAGGCGCGCATGCGCAACGTCGCCCGCTTCGCGTCGGCGGCGGTGGTCACGACGCAGACCGTGGCCGCCGACCTCGAGGCGAACATGGCCGAACTCGGGCGGCGCGACCTGCGTGTCTTCGTACGCCCGACTCCGATCTCTCCGACCTTCTCGACACCTCGGGTCATCGACCACGATCTCGCCGGCCGTCACTATTTCGTGCTCTGCTCGACCATCG
>CAXTQM010000123.1:0-7294 GCA_964246205.1 uncultured Beijerinckiaceae bacterium
GACTTGGAGCCGGTCAGCTTCAGCACCATCTCGGCCAGCTCGATCATCGTGAACTCGCCGGGATTGCCGATGTTGATCGGTCCGGTGATCTCGTCGGGGCTGTCCATCAGCTTGCGGAAGCCGGCGATGAGGTCGTCGACGTAGCAGAACGAGCGGGTCTGCATGCCGTCGCCGTAGATGGTGATCGGGCGGCCCTGCAGCGCCTGGACGATGAAGTTCGACACGACGCGACCGTCCTGCGGGTGCATGTGCGGACCGTAGGTGTTGAAGATGCGCACCATCTTGATGCGCACCTTGTGCTGGCGGTGATAGTCGAAGAACAGCGTCTCGGCGCAGCGCTTGCCCTCGTCGTAGCAGGCGCGCGGGCCAAGAGGATTGACGTTGCCCCAGTACGCTTCGGGCTGAGGGTGGACGCTGGGATCGCCGTAGACCTCGCTGGTCGAGGCCTGGAACACCTTGGCACGCGTGCGCTTGGCGAGGCCGAGCATGTTGATCGCGCCCAGCACGCTGGTCTTGGTCGTCTGCACGGGGTCGAACTGGTAGTGGATCGGGGAGGCCGGGCAGGCGAGATTAAAGATCTCGTCGACTTCCACGTAGAGCGGGAAGGTCACGTCGTGGCGTAGCAGCTCGAAATTCTTGTGGTCGACGAGATGAGCGATGTTGCGTCGACGCCCCGTGAAGAAGTTGTCGACGCAGAGCACCTCATGGCCGTCCTTGAGCAGGCTGGCGCAGAGATGCGAGCCGAGGAAGCCGGCGCCGCCGGTGACGAGGATGCGCTTGGCGCCGGCGTGCTTGACCAACGAACCGCGGATCGCTTCGGGAACGACGATATCCGCGCCCCACGTGGTTGTGGGTGCGGCGGTGTCATTCGGCTCGTTCATCCAGCTCTCCAAGCCGTCGTGGCAAGCGTCGCATTAGATGCTAGGTTCGAAGGCGGCAAGCTCGCCAGGCCATGTCGTTGCAGGTGGCGTTTTGCGGGCGTCGGCGTTAGCCAATCCTTCGGGCGCGGTCGAGCGCCCGGGGGATCGACGGACATGGGCCTTCTCGTCGAAGGGACGTGGCACGACAGGGGCTACGAGCAGGACAAGCACGACGGGCGCTTTGAGCGCGACGCGTCGGCGTTCCGCAACTGGGTGACCGTCGACGGCGCGCCGGGGCCGAGCGGCGACGGCGGCTTTGCGGCGGAGGCGGGGCGCTACCACCTCTATGCCTCATACTTCTGCCCATGGGCGACGCGCTGCCTCATCATGCGCAAGCTCAAGGGCCTGGAGAGTGCCATCTCTCTGTCGCTAACCGACTGGCTCATGCGCGAGGACGGCATCACCTTCCACGAGCGCGACGGCGTGATCGCCGACCCGATCCACCACGCCGCGTTCCTGCACCAGGTCTACACCGCGGCCAAGCCCCACTACAGCGGACGGGTCACGGTGCCGGTGCTGTGGGACAGGGCGAAGGGCACCATCGTCTCCAATGAATCCGCTGACATCATCCGCATGATGAACTCCGCATTCGATCGCTGCGGCGCCAGCGGCACGGACTATTATCCGCACGATCTCCGCCATGAGATCGATGTCCTCAATGACCTCGTCTACGATCGGGTCAACAACGGCGTGTACAAGGCCGGCTTCGCCACCAACCAGAAGGCCTACGAGGCTGCCGTCTACCCGCTTTTCGAGACGCTCGACCTGCTCGATCACAGGTTGGCAGCGCAGCGTTTCCTTACCGGCGACGCCATGACCGAAGCCGATATCCGCTTGGTGACGACGCTGTTGCGCTTCGACATCGTCTATGTAGGGCATTTCAAGTGCAACATGCGCCGCATCGCCGATTACCCCGCGCTGTCGGGCTATCTCGAGGATATGATGAGCGTCGACGCGGTCGCCTCGACCTTCCGGCCCGACCACATCAAGAACCATTATTACCGCTCGCACCCCTGGATCAATCCGACCGGCGTGGTGCCGGTCGGGCCGGCCGACGAGCTGCTCGGGCCGGCCGAGGCCTCCGCCGCTTGAGCCAGCAGCCGACCGGACGCGAGAGCCTTCCCTACGAGCCCGACGCGGCCATCCGCGTGGGAATGAGCGCGCGCGAGCAGGTCGAGACGCGCTGGGGATTGATCCTGGTCGTCTTCATGCGGCTGCTGGCGGCGTTGTGGATCCTGCAGGGCCTATCCGAATGGTCGAGCTTCATGATGCCGCGCGAGGCGATCTTCAATCACATGACGAAGAGCCAATCCGCCGTCGTCATGTTCTTCTCGGTGATCGACTTCCTCGCCGCCGTCGGCCTCTGGCTGGCGACGCCGTGGGGCGGCGTATTGTGGCTGTTCGCCGCCGTGGCCCAGGTGCTGATCGCGTTCGGCGTGAAGCACGGTGCCTCGATCCCCTGGACCGCCTGCGACGTCGCGCTGATCGCGCTCTACTTCGTCCTGACGTGGCAGGCGGCGCGCGCGTCGTCGAGTGCGCGATAGGCGATCCCCGAGGATCGTGCTAGGGCCGCAGCCCCGCCCAATCTTCGAGACCGCAGAAGACCACATGTCCGATTTCATGCGCGAGGTCGACGAGGAGGTCCGTCGTGAACGCACGATGCGCTTCCTGTCGCGCTATCAGATCCTGATCGTGGTCGCGTTGGTCGGCATCGTGGTGGGAGCCGGCGTGTGGCGCTACCTGGTTGACCGGCGCGTCTCCGCCGCCGAGGCCGACAATAGCCGCTATCAGGCGGCGCAGACGCTTGCACGGCAGGGCGCGGCGGTCGACGCGCTTAAGGATTTCGACGCACTCGCCGCCGTCGGGGTTGCCGGCTACCCGCTGCTGGCACGCATGCGCGCGGCCGAGGAACTCGCAGCCGGCGATCCGGAAGGCGCCGCCAAGCGCTTCGACGAGATCGCCTCGGGCGAGGGCGGCAGTCAGGCGATGCGCGATGCCGCGCGCTACCGCGGCGCGCTGCTGCGCGTCGACAGCGAGGACCCCAGGAAGTTCGAGGACCAGTACGGCCGCTTCGCGCTTGACGGCTTCGCCTTCCACGCCGGCATGCGCGAGCTGCTTGCGTTGGCCGCGCTGAAGCGCGACGACACGGCCACGGCGCAGCGCTACCTCAGCGATATCATCATCGACGGGACGGCGCCTGGACCGCTGCGCAGCCGTGCGCAGGCGTTCCTGGAGCTCGCCCGCTCCGGTGCGGCGAAGGCCAGCGACCAGCCGGCCGGCCCGGCGACGGTGACGTCCGTCACGGCGTCATCGCCGATCGGGCAGGCTCCGGCGGAGGCTGCGCCCGCCGAACCAGCTCTTGAGAAAACGCCACCGAGCGCCACCACGCCGCGGACCTCGGCTCCGGCGACACCGGCTCCGGCGGCGACGCCCGCCCCCAAGCCGCAATAGGTGTTCTCCGTCGCCATCATCGGCCGGCCCAACGTCGGCAAATCGACGCTGTTCAACCGGCTGGTCGGCAAAAAACTCGCGCTCGTCGACGACCGCCCCGGCGTGACGCGTGATCGCCGCGAGGGCAAGGCGCGACTCGGCGACCTGCGCTTCACCATCGTCGATACCGCCGGCCTGGAGGAGGGCGCCGCCGACACGCTGTCGGGACGCACGCGCGCCCAGACCGAGGCGGCGATCCTCGGTGCCGACGCCATCTTCTTCGTCGTCGATGCCCGCGTCGGCCTGACCCCGGACGACCGCGGCTTCGCCGCGCTGGTGCGCCGCGCCGGCAAGCCGCTGATCCTCATCGCCAACAAGGCTGAAGGCCGCGCCGGCGGCGACGGCGCCATCGAGGCCTACCAGCTCGGGCTCGGCGATCCGATCGCGCTCTCCGCCGAGCACGGCGACGGCATGGCCGAGCTCTATTCCGCCCTCCTCGAGGCTCTTCCCGAGCAAACCAGGGAACCGGAGGCGGCCGAGGAGGCGGCGCCCAAGGCGTTCGACGACGAGGAGGACGGCACCGAGCTCGACACCTCGAAGCCGCTCCGCATCGCCGTGGTCGGGCGCCCCAATGCCGGCAAGTCGACGCTGCTGAACCACATCCTGGGCGAGGAACGCCTGCTGACCGGCCCTGAGGCGGGGCTAACCCGCGACGCTATTGGCGTCGACTTGGTTTGGCGCGGGCGGCAGCTCAAGATGTTCGACACCGCCGGGCTGCGCCGCCGCGCCAAGGTCGAGGACAAGCTGGAGAAGCTCGCCAACGCCGATGCGCTGCGCGCCGCCAAGTTCGCGGAGGTCGTCATCCTGCTCGTCGACGCCACCAGGCCGTTCGAGAAGCAGGACCTGACACTGGCCGATCTCGTCGCGCGCGAGGGCAGGGCGCTGGTGATCGGACTCAACAAATGGGACCTCGTCGCCGACAAGGGCGGCGAGCTGAACCGCTTACGCGAAGAGGCCGGGCGCCTGCTGCCGCAGCTAAAAGGGGCGCCGGTCGTGCCGCTCGCGGGCGAAACCGGCTATGGCGTTGAACGGCTGATGGAAGCCGTCATGGCGATCGAGGAGACCTGGAACAAGCGCATCTCCACCGCGCGGCTCAATCGCTGGCTGTCCGGCGTACTGGAGCAGCACTCGCCGCCGGCGGTCGCCGGGCGTCGCATCAAGATCCGCTACATGACCCAATTGCGCGCGCGGCCGCCCTATTTCGTGGTCTTCGGCAACCAGCTCGACTCGCTGCCGACGAACAACAAACTCTACATCTAGAACGTCAACCTATAATTAAAAAACTTGGCGGGTGTTCCCCTCAGGCTGTCGCGCAAGACCAGCGACAACCCCTACAAGGATCGCAAGTCGCCACAGCGATAGTGATCCCGTCCCACGGCCGTGCTCTGGTCAATGTCGCTTCGACGACGCGCCGGCTCGACCTTCGAGGATGTCGCTCACGCACTGGCGAAACCAGGCCTCGCGTCCGCCGGCGCTCGCGGAGCGGCCGGACGACATCGCCATCCTATCGTGTCGGTTGGATCCTTCGGCGTGGGCTGGGGCGGACACGAGCAGGGCCGACAGGGCGAGAAAGAACAACTTAGACACGGCTGGCTCCCAAAGCGTTCATCTACGCTTCAGAACCTAGGAATTCACGAACGGCCGGCAAGCCCCAACCGTACCGAAAAGTTCGTTTAGCCGAAAGTATCAGCCTGCCCGCACCGAGGTGACGAAGGCGCGAGCTTCGTCAGCGAGCACGGTCGACTGCCGGGCAAGGCTCTGCGCGGAGCCGAGCAGGCGCGTCGCAGCGGTCCCGGTCGTCACCGCGCCCTCGCTGACCTTGTCGAGCTGAGCCGAAACTTCCGCGGTAAGCCCGGCCGTGGCGCGCGTCCCGATCATCATCTCATGGGTCGCCGTTCCCTGCATGCCCAAGGCATCGGTCATCTCCCGCGTCACCTGCGCCATCTCGGCGATGGTCCGGCTGATCTGGTCGATGGCGCCGCCGGCGCCGGAAGCGGCGTTTCGCATGGCTCCGATCTGGCCGCGAATTGCCACCGTCGAGTGGGCGGTCTGGTCGGCCAGCACCTTGACCTCGCCGGCGACCACGGCGAAGCCGCGGCCGGCATCGCCGGCGCGGGCAGCCTCGATGGTGGCGTTCAGCGCGAGCAGGTTGGTCTGTCGCGCGATGCCGTTGATGAGGTCGACGATGCGGTCGACCTGCGTCGCCGAGGCCTCGAGGTCCTGGATGGAGGCCGTGGTGCGATCGGCTTCGGCCACCGCCTGTCGCGCGACGTCGGTGCAATAGGCCATTCGCTCGTTCAGCCGCCCGACGGAGAGAGTGAGGCCCTCGGTGTCGCCGGCGATCGCCTGCATGGTCGAGGATGCCTTCTTGGTCGCGCCTGCCACAGTTCGGACCTCGTGGGACGTCCAATCAGCGTAGCCGAGCAGCGCTTCCGCCGAAGTCTGCATCTCGAGGGCGGAAGAGGACACATCGGCGACGATGCGCCCGACCACCTCCTCGAAGCGGTCCGCCATCGACAGCATCAGACCGGCGCGCTCGCCGGCGGCATGCTCGCGCATCTCTTGTCGCTCGCCGCGCAGGCGCCCGGCGTCGGCAACCGCCTTCTGGAACACGGCGAGCGCGCGGCTGATCGCGCCGATCTCGTCCTTCCAGTCGGTGTGCGGGATGGCCAAAGCGATGTCGCCGTCGGCGAGGCGCTGGGTCAAATCCGTGAGCCGTCGGAGTGGCCGGGCGAGCAGCCGATGCAGTGCATAGGCCATGACAGCGGCGAGCATCAGCTCGACGAGGGGTTCCAACTTGCTGATGCGATAAGCCGAGGTGAAGGCGTCCGAACGGATCTCGCGCCGTGCGGCGAGGACACGCGTCTCCTCCGAGGCGATGTCCTTGAGATGCTCAAGGATGACGTTGAGCGGCCCGTCGGCACCGAAAGCGGCGCTGATCGAGACTGTCTTGGCATTTGCCGCCAGCCCGTCGAACACCTCGTGTTGCCAGAGTTCGATCGATTTCGCGAGCGCGCCGATGCGTCCTTGCTGCAGCCCGTTGCCGACCGTCAGTAGCTTGATGTGCGTCAGAGATACCTTGAGCGCCTTGTCGGAAGTCTGCGCCCGATCAAGGAAGCTGCGATCGCCGGTGAGCAGGTAGCCTCGGACGTCGCTTTCCTGCTTGAGGATACCGATCCAGACCGTTTTGGTCGTGTCGAGCACATCATGGCTGCGGACCGCGTTGCGATCGGTCGCCTCGATGTTGGTCAGGCTGCCGTAGGTAACGAGACCGCCGCTGAGACCGACGGCGATGATCAGGCCGAAACAGGCGACGAGCTTGGTCGCGATCGTGCAATCGACCATCCATGCAACCAAGGATCTCGGCATGTCAAAGCGCTTCGGCGGCTGGATCCATGCCAATGAGTAGACCAGCAATAGATTAAGGATGCGAAAAGCCGCACTACATCCCGCGCCGCATCAGCCGAAAGTGTAATTCAGGACAAGCTTACGTAAGGTTAGTCTTGCTCAATCAAGCGGGTAGAACACGACAATCGACTGCTCCTTGTGGCCGGTGTAGGGCGACACCTGGAAATACATCACGCCGGATCCGTCAGTTTCACGCTTGCCGAAGGCGATCTTCGCGTTAGGCTTGGCGTCGGTCGTGGCGACCTCGGCCCATTCCACGCCGTTCCAGACGCCGATCGGGGCGGCGGCATCCTTCTGATGAATCTCGTTGAAGATCGACAGAATGCCGACAGGAGTCTTGGCCTCCTTCTCGTCCGGCGGAAAGCTGATGTCCTTCAGCGCCGCGCCGGCCTCGTCCTGCGGCACCAGGATGACACCGCCGTCGGCGGCGCGCTTCACCTCGACCTTGACCGCCTCGCCGGGATGGGCCTCCGACT
>CAXTQM010000124.1:0-7243 GCA_964246205.1 uncultured Beijerinckiaceae bacterium
CCTCGTCGTCCTCCGCCCCACCGGCGCTCGCGGTTTTCGGCTCGGGGGTGGCGCTCTCGCCGCCCGCGGCATCGGCGGCCTGGATCGCGGCCTGCGGATCGGGACGTTTCGCGTTCTCGGCGGCTTCGTCGTCGACCGGCTCAACCGGCGGCGCGGCGTCGCCTTCGTGCTCGATGACCGGGATCGCCTCGGCGACCTGCTGCAGCTCGGGGTTCTCGGCGATTATGGGCGCGGTGCGCCGGGTGGCGCACTTGTCGATCTCGGCGGCGATCATGTCGGCCATGATGCGGTCGCGGCCGAGCCTGCTGCGGCCGCCGAGCACTACGGCGATCAGCCAGTGACCGTCGCGATTGACGGAGGCGAGCAGGTTAAACCCCGAGTCGCGCGTGTAGCCGGTTTTGATGCCGTCCATGCCTTCCACCTGTTCCAGCAGGTGATTGTGGTTGGGCATGGTCTGGCCGGCGTAGTGGTATGACGGAATGGAAAAGTAGTGGAAGTAGCGCGGATAGCGGTCGTGGATCGCACGGCCGAGCACGGCGAGGTCATGCGCCGTCGTCAGCTGCTGGTCCGCCGGCAGGCCCGAGGCGTTGACGAAGTTAGTCCGCGACATGCCAAGCATGTGCGCCTTGCGCGTCATGAGGCGGGCGAAGCTCGGCTCGTCGCCGCCGACGGCTTCTGCCACCGCCACCGCCATGTCGTTGGCCGACTTGGTGACGATGGCGCCGACAGCGTCGGCGACGCGGATCGTCGAGCCCGACCGCAGGCCGAGCTTCGTCGGAGCCATCGAGGCGGCATGAACCGACACCGGGATGCGCGATTCGAGGCTGAGCCGACCTCGATCGAGCTGCTCGAACAGCAGGTAGAGCGTCATCACCTTGGTGACGGACGCAGGATGACGCAGTGCATTCTCGTCCTCGGCGTGGAGCACGCGCCCGGAGTTGCCGTCGACGGCATAGCTGGCGAAGGGCGGTGCGTAGCCGCCTGGCCGATTATGGACAGTACGGGGGTGGCCCATGGCGTGCGCCAGAGTGATGCGGCCGCGATGGCTGTGGCGGTGATGCGCCTGCGCCGGCCTTAGGGCGAGGCCGGAGCCGATAAGCGCCAGAATCACGCCCGAGCAGGTAGTCCGGCGAAGGAGGCCGCGCACCGCCGACTGCACCTCGAGCATACGCCGCAACCTCTACATCGAACCCAGGAGCTGCGACTGCAGCCTCTAATGCTTCAAAGGAACAATAAGGGCGTGGAGTTACTCCAGGGTTAAGTGCGGGCTTTGGCTGCCAGTCGAGCGCGTCACGCCAGGTCAGACCCGGCCTCTGTCAAACGACGTATGTTGCGGTGCAATATCACGACTTGCGGCTTTTTGTGCACTGCATTACCTTGGATTTGTGCAATGGCACATCGCATTTCCCGGGCTCGGCGGCGAAGTGCACCACACGTTGCAGGGAGCATCAGCATGTCCAACCAGTTCGAAGAAGCTCAGAAGATGGGCAAGGATCAGATGGAGACCTTCTCCTCCAGCACTGCCAGCATGGCCCGCGGTTTCCAGGCGATCGCCACCGAAACCACGGATTACTCCAAGCGCTCGATGGAGAGCACTTCGTCTCACGTGGAGAAGCTGCTGGGTGTTCGTTCGCTCGATCAGGCCATTCAGTTGCAGACGGAATTCGCCAAGGCGCAGGCCGAGGGCTTCATCGCTCAGGCCACCAAGATCGGCGAGATCTACCGCGACATGGCGAAAGAGGCGTTCCGCCCCATGGAGTCGGTGATGAACAAGGGCCAGCAGGCCGTCCACCAGGCCTGATCGCGAGCGCACCGGCTCGTTCGCCGGCAAGTCGCTTTACATCACTGCGGCGTTTTGAAAGGCTCGACTTCTGTCGGGCCTTTCTCGCGTTTGGAGGCTCGCTTCTTGCACGATGAGCACGAGGATCAGGGTCGGACGACGGGCGCGCACATGTCACGGAGCACTCCCAAGCGAAAACTCCCTGCGGCCCTAGCATTGCCGCCTTTGCCTTCGCATATTTTCGCTGGCGCAGAGGGTGGAGCGGAATTGGCGAACCGGGCGAAAGTGGTCGAAGGTATCGACATGGTCGAGCATCGGAAGAGGACGTTGATCCTCCGTGCCGCCAAGGAACCTCAGCGCGAAGACGGTAATGGTGGCGGCAGCGGCGACGACGGGCGTGGGTCCGGAACGGCGGTCATCACCCGCACGCGGACGCAAACGCGGCGGCCCGGCATGTATCGCGTCCTGCTCTTGAACGATGACTACACGCCGATGGAGTTTGTCGTATCCGTGCTCCGCAAGTATTTCTCCAAAGGTCCGGAGGAGGCGACGCGCATCATGCTGCACGTGCACCAGCACGGTGTCGGCGAATGCGGCGTGTTCACCTACGAGGTCGCCGAAACGAAGGTCACCCAGGTGATGGACTACGCGCGCAAGCATCAGCATCCGCTGCAATGCATCATGGAAAAGAAATAGAGGCCGACGATGCCTTCCTTCTCCCGCAATCTCGAACAGTCCCTCCACCGGGCGCTCGCCATCGCCAACGAGCGCAACCACGAGTACGCGACGCTTGAGCACCTGCTCTTGAGCCTGACCGATGATGCTGAGGCATCGGCGGTGCTGCGCGCCTGCTCGATCGACCTTGATCTGCTGAAGAAAAACCTTCGCGACTACATCGACCGCGAACTTGAGAACCTGGTCTCGGACGGGCGCGAGGACGCCAAGCCGACCACGGGCTTCAACCGCGTCATCCAGCGCGCCGTGATTCACGTGCAGTCGTCCGGTCGCGAGGAGGTGACCGGCGCCAACGTGCTCGTGGCGATCTTCGCCGAGCGCGAGAGCCACGCCGCCTACTTTCTGCAAGAGCAGGACATGACGCGCTACGACGCCGTCAACTACATCAGCCACGGCATCGCCAAGCGCCCCGGCCTCAGCGACCCGTCGAAAGGGCCGCGCGGCGCCGACGAGGATCAATCCGACAAGGACGGCAAGGAGACGAACGACCCCAAGAAGAAGGAGGGTGCGCTCGAAGCCTATTGCGTCAACCTCAACAAGAAGGCGCGCGACGGCAAAATCGATCCGCTGATCGGTCGCGAGAGCGAGGTGCAGCGCACCATCCAGGTGCTGTGCCGCCGGTCCAAGAACAACCCGCTGCTGGTCGGCGATCCCGGCGTAGGCAAGACCGCTATCGCCGAAGGCTTGGCGCGCAAGATCATCAAGAACGAGGTTCCGGAGGTGCTGGCCGAAGCGACGGTGTTCGCGCTCGACATGGGCACGCTGCTCGCCGGCACGCGCTACCGTGGCGACTTCGAGGAACGCCTCAAGCAGGTCATGAAGGAGATCGAGAACCACAAGAAGGCGATTCTCTTCATCGACGAGATTCACACGGTGATCGGCGCCGGCGCCACCTCCGGCGGCGCGATGGACGCCTCGAACCTGCTGAAGCCGGCGCTTGCCCAGGGCTCGCTGCGCTGCATCGGCTCGACGACCTACAAGGAGTACCGCCAGTATTTCGAGAAAGACCGCGCGCTGGTCCGCCGCTTCCAGAAGATCGACGTCAACGAGCCGTCGATCCCAGACGCCATCGAGATCATGAAGGGTTTGAAGCCCTACTTCGAAGACTTCCACAAGGTGAAGTACACGAGCGAGGCGGTGCAGGCGGCGGTGGAGCTTTCTGCGCGCTACATCCACGACCGCAAGCTGCCGGACAAGGCGATCGACGTGATCGACGAGACCGGTGCCAGCCAGATGCTGCTGCCCGAGCCCAAGCGCAAGAAGACCATCGGCATCAAGGAGATCGAGATGACGATCGCCACGATGGCGCGCATCCCGCCCAAGACCGTGTCGAAGGACGACGCCGAGGTGCTGCAGCACCTCACCGAAACGCTGGAGCGCGTGGTCTACGGCCAGAATTCGGCCATCGAGGCACTGACCTCGGCGATCAAGCTGGCGCGCGCCGGGCTGCGCGACGGCGAGAAGCCGATCGGCTCCTACCTGTTCTCCGGCCCGACCGGCGTCGGCAAGACCGAGGTCGCGCGCCAACTCGCGACGTCGCTCGGCGTCGAGCTGACCCGCTTCGACATGTCGGAATACATGGAGCGCCACACCATCTCGCGGCTGATCGGCGCCCCTCCGGGCTACGTCGGTTTCGACCAGGGCGGCCTGCTCACCGACGCGATCGACCAGCATCCGCACTGCGTGCTGCTGCTCGACGAGATCGAGAAGGCTCACCCCGATCTCTACAACATTCTTCTGCAGGTCATGGACCACGGCAAGCTGACCGACCATTCCGGCAAGCAGATCGATTTCCGCAACGTCATCCTCATCATGACGACCAATGCCGGCGCCGCCGACATGGCGCGGGCGTCGTTCGGCTTCACGCAGAGCAAGCGCGTCGGCGAGGATGCGGAGGCGATCAAGAAGCTGTTCACGCCGGAGTTCCGCAACCGGCTCGACGCGATCGTCTCGTTCGGCCACCTGCCGCCCGAGGTTATCGTCAAGGTCGTCGACAAGTTCATCATGCAGCTCGAGGCGCAGCTCGCCGACCGCAACGTGTCGATCGAGCTGACCGACGAGGCGCGCCGCTGGCTGGTCGAGAACGGCTACGACGAGGCGATGGGCGCCCGCCCCATGGCGCGGGTCATCCAGACCCACATCAAGACGCCGCTCGCCGACGAGGTACTGTTCGGCCGGCTGAAGAACGGCGGCACGGTGCGGGTCATGGTCACCACGGCCGACGACGGCACCAAGAAGCTCGGCTTCGTCTATCCCGAAGGGCCGGTGCTGCCGCGCCCCGAGCGCGACATCGTCGAGGCCGGCAAGAAGCGCGTGCGTTCCGAGCCCGAGGTGCGCCGTGCCAAGGCACGCAAGCTCAAGGAAGGCGACGCCGGGCCGGAGGATGACGACGACCTCGAGCCGCTGGATGGCAACGAGGGCGACGAGGCGGTGGTCGACGAGCCGCAGGACGAGCACGCCAAGTCCGGCAGCAGCGTTCCGAACTTCCCACTCAAGAACTGAGCGCTTTTTCTCAGAGGCTAAGGGCCCGGCTTAGCGCCGGGTCGTTTTGCGTCGCCTCGCTGCAGCGACGCGTCAGTACAGATCCTCGGCATAGTCCGGCGGCGTTACGGCGCTGCCGGTCGGCAGCGTGACCCCGACCAGCGTCTCGCCTGCGGTCACCGGCACCTTGCTCGCCTCGGCCTCCGCCAGCCTGTCCACGCGCGCGCTCGCCAGCCCCTCGTTGCCGGCCAACGAGGTCAACGCGCCCAGCGCCGCGTCGCCGGCGGCGAGCGATGCGCCCAAGGCCGGCACGGTGCCGTAGAAGTGCAGCTTGACCACGCGCTTGCGTACGGCGTTGCGGTGGTGGACCCGCGACACGACCTCCTGGCCGACGTAACAGCCCTTGCCGAAATCGACGCCGTGCAGCAGGTCGAGGTTAGCGTCGTGCACGAAGGTGTCGCCGTAAGGCCAATCGACGCCGCCGCGCGGCACGCCACAGGCGATGCGGTGCGCCTCGTAGTAGCCGGTGTCGTCGCCCATCGACGACAGCTGCGTCGGCGAAGCGACGATGCGGTAACCCAGCTCGTTGTGGCGCGGGTCGCGGTAGGCAGGGCCGGGCGCCTCCATCAGCACACCGCCCCAGCTCGCCGCCACCGCAAGCTCGGGTTCGACCGCGATGGCGGCCTTGGCGCGCAGCTTGAACAGCGTCAACTTGCGCTCGAGATCGATCGCCTGATCGGCGGGGCAGTCCAGCCAGTAGCCCTGAACGGTTCGGTAGACGAGGAAGTCGAACAGCAGCTTGCCCTGCGGTGACAGCAGCGCGGCATAGCGCGCGGCGCCGCCGTGCATGCCGAGCACGGAATTGGTGACGAGGCGATTGAGCAGGCTCTCGGCGTCCTCGCCCGTCACGGCGACGATGGCGCGTTCGGGGAGCAGGCAGTGCGGCATTGTCTCTTCCCCCGGCGATGATCTAGGAGTGCCGCGCCGATCCCGAAAGAGACCGCGTCACCAGATGGCCGAGACATACGATCTTCTCGTCAGGGGCGGAACGCTCGTAAATCATGACGGCATCGGCGTGCGGGACGTTGGGATCATCGCCGGTCGCATTCGCGCCATTGGCGCGCTGGGGCACGCCGATGCGGGCGAGACGATCGACGCGACCGGCCTGCACGTCCTGCCGGGCGTCATCGACAGCCAGGTGCACTTCCGCGAGCCCGGCCTGACCCATAAGGAGGACCTGGAGACGGGATCCCGTGCGGCGGTGATAGGCGGCGTGACCGCCGTGTTCGAGATGCCCAACACCAACCCGCTGACCGTCGGCGAGGCCGAACTCGCGGACAAGGTCGCCCGCGGCCGTCATCGCATGCATTGCGACTTCGCCTTCTGGGTTGGCGGCACGCGCGAGAACGCCGCCCACGTCGCCGAATTGGAGCGGCTGCCCGGCGCTGCCGGCATCAAGGTCTTCATGGGCTCCTCGACCGGCTCGCTGCTGGTTGCCGACGACGAGGGCGTCGCCTCGATCCTGCGCCACACGCGCCGGCGTGCCGCCTTCCACTCCGAGGACGAGTCCCGCCTCGAGGCGCGCAAGCCGCTGCGCGTGCCGGGCGACCCCGAGAGCCATCCGGTCTGGCGCGACGCCGAGGCGGCGCTACTCTGCACCCGCCGGCTGCTGCGCATCGCGCGCGAGACTGGCGCCCGCATCCACGTGCTGCACATCTCGACCGGCGACGAGATGGCACTGCTGGCCGACCACAAGGACCTCGCGAGCTGCGAGGTGACGCCGCACCACCTCACCTTGGCGGCGGAGGATTACGCGCGGCTCGGCACCAGGCTGCAGATGAACCCGCCGGTGCGCGACGCCTCGCACCGCGAGCGCCTCTGGCAAGGCGTCGCGGAAGGCGTGGCGGACATCCTCGGCTCGGACCACGCGCCGCATACGCTGGAGGAGAAGGGACGGCCCTATCCCGAGAGCCCGTCGGGCATGACCGGCGTGCAGACGCTGGTGCCGGTGATGCTCGACCACGTCGCCGCGGGGCGGCTGTCGCTGCAGCGCTTCGTCGACATGACAAGCGCCGGGCCGGCGCGGCTGTTCGGCATCGCCGGCAAGGGCCGCCTCGCCGTCGGCTACGATGCCGACCTCACCATCGTGGACCTGAAGCGCGAGGTCACCGTCACCGACGCCTGGATCGCGTCGCGGTCGCAATGGACGCCCTACGACGGCAAGCGCGTGACCGGCTGGCCCGTCGG
>CAXTQM010000125.1:0-7227 GCA_964246205.1 uncultured Beijerinckiaceae bacterium
GGCGCCGACCTCGGCGACACGCTGAAGCAGGTGCCGCTCGCCACCACGCTGTTCATCGTCTGCTCCAAGACCTTCACCACGCTGGAGACGATGACCAACGCCCAGAGCGCCCGCAAGGCGGTGGCCGACGCGCTCGGCGAGGCGGCGGTAGCCGACCATTTCTGCGCCGTCTCGACCCAGCTCGACCTCATCGCCAAGTTCGGCATCAAGAGCGACCGCGTGTTCGGCTTTTGGGACTGGGTCGGCGGGCGCTACTCCGTATGGTCGGCCATCGGCCTGTCCGTCGAGATCGGCATCGGCAAGGCCGCCTTCGAGGAGTTTCTCTCCGGCGGCGAGGACATCGACGACCATTTCGTCTCGGCGCCGATCGAGAAGAACATCCCGGCGCTGATGGGGCTGATCGAGATCTGGAACCACAATTTCCTCGATCTCTCCACCCAGGCGGTGATCCCCTACGACCAGCGGCTCGGCCGCTTCCCGGCCTATCTGCAGCAGCTCGAGATGGAGTCGAACGGCAAGCACGTGAAGCTTGACGGCACACCCGCCGACATGAAGACCTCGCCGATCATCTTCGGCGAGCCCGGCACCAACGGACAGCACGCCTTCTTCCAGATGCTACACCAGGGCACCGAGCCGGTGCCGATCGACTTCCTGGTCGCGGCGAGGCCGACCGACGCCGACCAGCACCACCACGATCTGCTCGTGGCCAATTGCTTCGCCCAAGGGGAGGCGCTGATGCGCGGCCGCACCGTCGCCGAAGTCGAGGCGGCGCTGGAGAAGTCGGGCCTCGACAAGGCCTCCGCCGACAAGCTCGCGCCGGCCAAGCAGTTCTCCGGCAACCGCCCGACTTCCACCTTCCTCTACACCAGCCTGACCCCGCGCATGCTTGGCCGCTTGATCGCGCTCTACGAACACAAGGTGTTCACCATGGGCGTGGTCTGGGGCATCGACAGCTTCGATCAGTGGGGCGTGGAGTTGGGCAAGGAACTCTCCGCCCGGCTGGTACCGATTGTGTCGGATAAGTCGGCCTCGATAGCCAAGCTGGATTCATCGACGGCGGGGCTGATCGAGGGCATGCGGGCGATGGCGGCGGAATAGCGCCACGCTGCACAGCCATCGTTGTCGATGACAAAACGTCGCCGGCGTCGCATCGCCTGCGCGATGTGCCCATCGGTGCGGTGGTGATAGGCGCTTGAGGGAAGGCCAACGCCTCGACAAGCCCTGCTTGTCATCGCGTTTTCCGAGTTGGTCCGCAACGCCTCGGCTCGCTCGACCGGTCCTGCTCGACTTCGGTATTGTCACGGCCTGTCGAGAACGGCCTCGTCTTGAGCGCTAACATCCTCGTAAAGCAGTTTTGGCGTCACCTCACGGTGTACTTTGACCTACGCTTTCGCTGCGAACATCTCGTCACGAAGGCATTCTCAACATTCTTGTAGTCAGCCGCGGCGTCTAGACCTCATCGAGTGCAAGACGCGAACAGTGGCAGAAAGGCGACAGCATTCCGTCAATTGCCTGAACGTCTTGATCTCCGCAAAATCGCGCTGCAGTTATAACATATCAAACTGGGTGCTCACATGTCTTGCAATCGCCGGCTATTCGCGTTTGGCGCAACCATGGCGATCATGGCTGTGCCGAACGCGGTCGACGCCCAGACCGCCCTGCCAACCGTAACCATCGCCACGCCGAAGAAGTCGAAGGCGCTCCCGAAGCCTGCCCGCCGTGTCGCCACCAAGCTCCCGGCCTCGACATCTCCGGCGCCCCGCTTCGGGCCACGGCCGGACACGCGCCTGGCGAAAGCGGCGGCCTCGAACGCTCCGGCGGCGACACCCGGCATCGAGGCGCCCGCCGATAGCACCGAGACCGAGGTCGGAACGGGAACGGCCGGCAAGGGTGGTCCGATCAGCGCGGCATTGGCCGCCGCCAAGGCCGGCGAAACGCGGGCCGGGCAGGCGCGGGAGCGAATCTTCACGCAAGGCGGCGCCTCCGTCACGACCATCGGAAAGGCGCAGGTCGACGCGCTTCCGCAGGGCAATGCCACGGATTTCGATCGTGTCGTGCTGCAGCTTCCCGGCGTGTCGCAGGACTCAGCGGCCAGCGGCGACTTCCACGTTCGTAACGAACACGCCAACGTGCAGTACCGCATCAACGGCATCCTGTTGCCCGACGGCGTATCCGGCTTCAGTCAGGTTCTGGATTCGAGCTTCATCCGCACGATCTCGCTCATCGATGGTGCGCTGCCCGCCGAGTACGGCTTGCACACGGCCGGTCTGCTTGACATCACCACTCGCAACGGCGCCGACGCTCCGGGCACGATGCTCACCGAGTATGGCGGCAGCCGCGCCACCAGCATCTCGACGATCGAAACTTCGGGCGTCATGGGAAAGTGGGACTATTTCTTCACGGGCCGCTTCAACACCAATAGAATCGGCATCGAGAGCGCGACGCCGACCCTCGATCCCATCCACGACCAGACCCGGCAGGGTCGCTATTTCGGCTACGCGTCGACGCCGCTCGGTGACAGCAGCCGCTTCGTCTTCATGTCCGGCGCCAACACCGCCCACTATCAGATTCCGAATACGATTGGCGCCCAACCGGGCTTCACCGCGTTCGGCGTCTCGAACTTCGATTCGACCCAGCTCAACGAGAACCAGGTCGAGCACTCGATCTTCAACATTCTTGCATTGCAGACGACGACCGGTCAGCTGGACTCGCAATTGTCCTATTTTCAGCGTTACTCGACACTGCACTTCCTACCGGATCAAGTTGGCGACCTCGTCTTCAACGGCGTAGCCTCGAACGTGGCTCGCATCGACCTCGTCAACGGTATCCAGGACGACAACGCCTACAGGCTCGACGACCGGCAGACGATCCGCTTCGGATCGGTGCTACAGGTCGAGCGGGCGCAGGACATCAACAACTCGCTGGTGGAGCCGCTCGACGGGAACGGCAATCCAATCGATGCGCCCTTCAACCTCTTCGATTCCGAAAAGCGGACAGGTCTCGTCGGCGGCGTCTACGTCCAGGACGACTATCGCCTGACGCGACAGCTCACGCTCAACGCGGGCCTTCGCTTCGACGCCATGGACGAGTATGTCACGGCCAATCAGCTCAGCCCGCGCGTGTCATTGGTCTACACACCGGCCGCCACTACGGTCATCCACGCCGGGTACTCGCGCTACTTCACGCCGCCGGAACTGGCCCTTTCCGCACCGACGCCCATCGTGCCGTTCGCCAACACGACCGGCGCGCCGGAGGTCACCGAGAATTCGCCGATCAGGCCAGAGCGCTCGCACTTCTTCGACGTCGGCATCACGCAGCAGCTGACGCCGAAACTCGCCGTGGGCGTCGACAGCTACTACAAGATTGCCAAGAACCTCATCGACGACGGCCAGTTCGGCCAGGCTCTCGTGCTCACGGCCTTCAACTACGATCACGCCTACAACGACGGAGTCGAGTTCAAGGCGACCTACAGGGACGGTGGTTTCAGCGCCTACGGCAACCTGGCCGTCGCCCAACAGCGCGCGAAGGAGGTCAGTTCGAACCAGTACCTCTTCGGCGCCGACGAGATCGCCTATATCGCCAACAACTACATTTACACCGACCATGACCAGCTCATCACAGCGTCGGGGGGCGCCGCCTACCGCTATGCGCCGACGAGGACGACCTTCACCACGGACGTGGTCTACGGCAGCGGCCTGCGCGACGGCTTCGCCAATATCGGAACGGTTGCGCCCTACGCTTCCTGGAACCTCGGTGTGCTGCAAGATTTCCAGCTCAGCCCCGCCGCGAAGCCGACGACCTTCCGCTTCGCCGTCGTCAACGTGCTCGACCACACCTACCAGATCCGCGACGGCTCCGGCATCGGCGTGTTCTCGCCCCAGTACGGACAGAGGCGCGGCTTCTTCGTTGCCATCAGCCAGAGGTTTTGATTGCCCGACGACCTCCGAAAAGCCGGACGGCCGGAACTTGCGGCCGTCCGAAGCCATCCGCCGGGGCATTCGTGCCAGCTGACGGCAGGTTCGCCGCCACATTTCGTTCTAGTCAAGGCCAGCATCTCAGAGCCGCCTCCGCGATCGCCATGAGCTCTCTTCGCGGCGTTCCGTCGCGAGCGAGGACCGACAATCCTTGAATAACTCCGACGACCAAGCCGGATGTCGCGCCTGCATCGATGTCGGATGGCAACGCGCCGTCCAGCATGTCGCGCTCGATGCGGGCACGCAGGCACGCGCCGACGTGTCCCCGAACTTCGGCCATCGCGCGACGAACGGCCGCGGACGCGTCCGACCCGCTCGCCGCCGCGCTGGCGAGTAGGCAGCCTTTCGGTGTGTCATCACCGGTAAACGCGACCACCGCCGATCGCAGCATTGCCGAGGCAGCGTGACGGGCGGTAGGCGCTTGATCCACGCTTGACCGCAACGCGTCTGGATCGCCAGCGTAGACGCGCATCGCCTCTAGGAAGAGGCGCTCCTTGTCGCCAAAGGCCGTGTAGAGGCTCGGCGCGGTGATGCCCATGGCAGCGGTGAGATCGGCAATAGACGAGGTCTCGTATCCTTGACGCCAGAAGGTCAGCATCGCTTGGCGCAGCGCCGCATCGCGATCAAACGAGCGAGGACGACCGACCTTCCTCCTAGGCATTTCCATAGTGACCGTTCCGATAAAGTTGACAGCGCTGCTTACGATTAGATAATTGAATAACGAACGATACGGAATCAAGCCTTATGCCGCTCACCGCTTATCGCACGCTTGGCCGCTCCGGCCTGATCGTCAGCCCGCTCGCCCTGGGCACCATGACCTTTGGCCAGCAACGTTGGGGCGCCGACGAGGCCATGTCGCGTGCCATCTTCGCACGCTATCGGGAGGTTGGCGGAAACTTCGTCGACACCGCCGACATCTACTCGCAAGGCGAGAGCGAGCGAATGGTCGGCCGCTTCATCAAGGAGACTTGCTCCCGCGACGAGGTCGTGCTCGCCACCAAGTTCGCCTTCAACGCCTCGTCGAGCCCGTTGGCGGCTGGTCGGAATGGCCACGGCAACCCAAACGCCGGCGGTGCCGGCGCGAAGAACATCCACCGTGCGCTGGAGGCATCGCTGCGACGGCTCGGTACCGATCACGTCGACCTTTACTGGATGCACATCTGGGACGGCGTCACGCCGGTCGAGGAGATCGTGCAGACACTTGGCGACCTCGTGCGGACCGGAAAGATTCGCCACTATGCGCTGTCGGACATTCCGGCCTGGTTCGCCGCCAAGGCCGCGACGATCGCGGCCGAGAGGCGCGTACCGCCACCGATCGCCATCCAGGTCGAATATTCGCTCGTCGCGCGCGACGTGGAGGCGGAGCATTTCCCGGCCGCGCGGGATGCCGGAATGGGCGTGATCCCGTGGAGTCCGCTCGCCGGCGGCTTTCTCACCGGCAAGTACGACCGCGCCGGCGCCGAAAGACTTGGCCGCCTGGGCGGTCCCAATCCCTTCGGCGACAGCAAGTTTTCCGATCGGAACTGGGCCATCCTCGATGTCGTCAGGCAGGTGGCGTCCGAGCTCGGATGCGAACCCGCCCAGGTTGCGCTGGCCTGGGTGATGGGCCGGCGCGGCGTCGCCTCGACGATCGTCGGGGCGAGCGGGACCGCGCAGATCGACAAGAGCATCGCCGCGTGCGCCGTGCACCTCGACGAGGATCAGCGGCGGCGCCTGGACCAAGTCGGCGCGCCGCCTCCGAGCTTCGGTGCCTCTCTCACAACGCCCGCGATCCGCCGCATGGTGTTCGGCGGCCACGACGTGGCCGGCTGGTCGGATTAAACCGTCCTAGTACCAAGCTCACCGATGCCGGAACGATCGAAGCCGCTCTGCACCTGGCGATCATGGTCGGCTCGAAACCTTCAAACACCGGTAGCATGCCCAAGCCGCATCTTGGCCCGGCTGCTCGTGCGCCGGGCGCTCTTCTATTCGGCTGAGCTGCATCGAGGGTTTGCCGCCGCGAAGGACCCCTCTTCGCTTGGTGACGGACGCGTACGCTCTTCGCGCTGTCAGGCGATCTTGGGGCTTGCGGCCTTTCCGCATGCTACACGCCATCCATGGAGACCTTCAAACCGATCCCACACGCCGTCCTCGTCGGCATCCAGCTGCCGGACGTCGCCGACGCCGCGCACGAGGCGAGTCTCGAGGAGCTGGGAAGGCTGGTGAAGACGCTGGGCTACGAAGTGGTCTGCAAGATATCGCAGAGACGCGACGGCATCGGTGGCGCGACCGTGCTGGGCGGCGGCAAGCTCGAAGAGTTGGCGGCACTGACCGGCGGCAGCGGCGTGGTGGGTACGATGGCGCCCGCATCCAAAGCCAAGGCCCGGCAGCGGTTCGAGGGCGCCGCGGAAGACAAGCAATCGACGAAGCCGGATGCGGACGAAGGCGCCAAGCCCGAATACGTCATCGTCGACCACGAGCTCTCGCCCAGCCAAATCCGCAATTTGGAGCGCGCCACGGGCGCCCAGGTGCTGGACCGCACCGGCGTCATCGTCGAGATATTCCATCGACACGCCAACACCCGCGAGGCGAGGCTGCAGGTGGAGATGGCACGCCTGCGCTACGTCGCCCCCCGATTGCGGGAGTCGTCGGCCGGCGGCGGGCGCCAGCAGGGCAAGGGCGCCGGCGAGAGCGCGCTCGACCTCGACCGCCGCAAGATCCGCGATCGGCTTTCGGAGTTGAAGGAGCAGCTAGACGCGGTGCAGCGCGACGGCGACCAGCGCCGCTCCGCACGACGCGACCAGCTCCGGGTGGCGCTGGTCGGCTACACCAACGCAGGCAAGTCTTCCCTCATGCGGGCGCTGACCGGCAGCCAGGTCTTGGTCGAGGACAAGCTCTTCGCCACCCTCGACACCACCGTGCGCGCGCTGCAGCCGGAGACCACGCCCCGAGTTCTGGTGTCGGACACGGTGGGCTTCATCAAGCAACTGCCGCACGACCTCGTCGCCTCGTTCCGATCCACTCTGGCGGAGGCGGCGGAGGCCTCGCTGCTGCTCTACGTTGTGGACGCGTCGGACCCGACCTGGGCGGCGCAGCTCGAGGTGAGCCGCGCCACTCTGCGCGAGATCGGCGCCGATGCGGTGCCGTCACGCCTGATCCTGAACAAGAGAGATCGCATCGACGAAGCCGGGCGCGCCGCCCTCCTCGAGGCGAACCCGGACGCGATGCTGCTCTCCGCCCAGGCGCCGGACGACGTGAGCGCGTTGCGCGATGC
>CAXTQM010000126.1:0-6603 GCA_964246205.1 uncultured Beijerinckiaceae bacterium
TTCCTGTACTATCCCGGACGGCGGCAGGTCCCACCCGCCCTGCGCGCCCTCATCGACATGCTTCGCGTCTCGAGATGAGCCGGCGCCTGTCGCAGATCCAGTGAACGACCCGTCGTATCTTCTTCCTGCGATTAGCCGGACGTTAGGGCTACCGACAGTTGGCGGAAGCGTTTTACGCAACGGCAAGGTGAGTGGCCCCAAGCTCGGCGAAGCGGAGGGGCGATCGTGGATAACCAAAGCGAGCAAACGCCGGGTGCGGTGGTCGGCTGTGTGGCCTCGGTCAAAGGATCGAGGATGATCGTCCGGCTTCACGGTCCAAGCTCGTCGAGAGACCGGTCGTCGACGACGACCACGGTGGGGACCTTTCTCGCGGTCAGCACCGCGAACCGCCGTCTCGTGGGCATGATCACCGAGGTCACGGGCAACGTCGAGGAAGGCGATGGGCAGATACGCTCGGCGGCCGTCGACCTCATCGGCGAGTTGCGCGACCGCTCCGGATCGTCGCCTTCGTTCGCGCGTGGTCTCTCGACCTATCCATCGCTCGGCGACGAGACGAGCGTGCTGGTCCACGCGGAGATCCGTTCGATCTTCGAGATGCCGGCGTCCGCGACGATCGGGATCGGGCACCTGTACCAGGACGCCTCGATCGAGGCACGCCTCGATGTGAACCGCCTGCTCCAGCGCCATTTCGCCATTCTCGGCTCGACCGGCGTCGGAAAATCGAGCGGCGTCGCGGTGCTGCTGCGCGAGATCCTGGCAGCTCGTGACGACCTTCGCGTGTTCACGATCGATTGCCACAATGAATACGGGCGGTGCTTCGGCGAACTCGCCAACGTGATCTCGCCGCGCTCGTCCCGCCTGCCCTTCTGGCTCTTCAATTTCGAGGAAATCGTCGACGTCATCTTCGGCGGTCGGGGCGGGAGCGACGAGGAGACGGAGATCCTGGCTGAGCTCATCCCGCTCGCGAAAACTCGATACCTGCAGTACAAAAGTGCCACCGAGCGGCTCGCCCTTCGGCGCGCGGATCGCCGTCTCGCCGGCTACACCGTCGATACGCCGGTCCCCTACCTGCTGCAGGATCTCATCGCACTGATCGACGAGCGGATGGGCAAGCTCGAGAATCGCGCCTTGCGCATGCATCACCACCGTCTCACCAGCCGCCTGGAGGCCATTAGCGGCGATACCCGCTACGAGTTCATGTTCGGCAACGCCAACGTCGGCGGCGACACCATGGCCGAACTCCTCAGCCACCTCTTCCGCATCGACGCGCAGGGTAAACCCATCACCGTGATGCAGATCGCCGGATTGCCGGCCGAGGTCACCGACGCCGTGGTGTCGGTGCTCTGCGCCTGGCCTTCGACTTCGGGATGTGGAGCGACGGTGCCGTGCCGTTGCTCTTCGTCTGCGAGGAGGCGCACCGCTATGCGTCGGCGGACCATGCCGTCGCGTTCGGGCCTACCCGACGCGCGCTCGCACGCATCGCCAAGGAAGGCCGCAAGTACGGCGTATACCTTGGCCTGGTCACGCAGAGACCGGCGGAACTCGATCCTACCATCCTCTCGCAATGCGCGACGATCCTGGCCATGCGGACCGCCAACGAGCGCGATCAGGCGCTGCTTCGCTCCGCCGTGAGCGACGGAGCTGCCGATCTCCTGGCGTTCCTTCCGACCCTCGGGACTCGCGAAGCCATCGCGTTCGGCGAGGCCGTCGCGCTCCCTTCGCGCATGACCTTCAATTGTCTCCCGCCGGAAGCGCTGCCCCAGAGCGACCTGGCTCGGCCTCTTCTTCAGAGCGAAGCCTATGGCAACAGGCTCGATTTCGTGCAGGGAGTCGTCGATCGTTGGCGCCGCTGCTCGACGGAAAAGGAGCAGCTCAACGAAATGCAGGAGCCTCCCGCTCCCGCAGAGGCGGCCGGTGTCGTGAGCGCGAGCCTCCGCCTCGATCAGGCTCGCATGCAGCTTCTGAAACGTTGAGCCGCCGGATGCCTGAGACCTTGGACGCGCGGGCCTTCGATCTCGCCTCGGGCGTGGATCTGCTCACGTCGGCTTTCACCGACGCGCCGTTCGGCATCGCACTCTGCCGCGACGGTGACGGTTCCATCCTCTTCGCCAACGGTGCGATGCGTTCTCGTCTGGGACCGGAGGGTCGGGTGGTCGGTCCGCTCGCGGCGGCAGTCCACCCCAGGGACCATGTCGTCCGCTTCACGGCCGGGGACGAGTCCTACGTCATGGTCTCGAGCGTCGAGCCTGCGCCGGTCGTCGAAGACGAAGAAAATCTCGCGCGGCGCGCCTTTTACGACGAGCTGACGGGTCTGCCGAAGACGCAACTCGTCGATGCCGCCGTGAACGCCATGATCGAGGACGGCTCCGGCGAATTCGCGATCGCCTTCGTCGATCTCGACAACTTCAAGTTCGTCAACGACTGCTACGGGCACGCGGTCGGCGATCGCCTCTTGGTCAAGGTTTCGGACCGTCTGGCCGAGACGATCCGCGACACGGACATCCTCGCGCGTGTGGGTGGTGACGAGTTCGTGGTCGTGCTGTCTCCGATGACGTCGGGCGAAGCACTGGAGGTCGTGCGCTGCCTGTCCGCGCGGATCCGCGAGCCTTTCTCGATCGACGGTTTTGAGATTTTCGCGTCGA
The DNA here is from genome assembly GCA_964246205.1 of uncultured Beijerinckiaceae bacterium. Classification (GTDB taxonomy): domain Bacteria; phylum Pseudomonadota; class Alphaproteobacteria; order Rhizobiales; family Beijerinckiaceae; genus RH-AL1. The sequence continues at coordinate 2,643 of CAXTQM010000126.1, forward strand.
CGTCGATCGGCGTGAGCGTCTTCCCGGCCGACGGCAACGACTACGTCACCCTACGCGCGAAGGCGGACATGGCGATGTACGGCTGCAAGACCGAAGGCAAAGGCGACGTGCGCGTCTTCGACGCCTCGATGAGCCTCGCTGCGACCCGCCGCATGGAGAGCGAGCAGCGCCTGCGTCTGGCCATGCGGGACGGACGGATCGCCTGCGCCTACCAGACAAAGGTCGACTTCCGTTCCGACACGATCGTCGGCGTGGAAGTCCTGTTGCGCTGGCACGACGAGAACGGGACGTTGAACCCACCCGGCGACTTCATAAGGCTCGCGATCGAACTCGGGCTGCTCGACGCATTGACCATGACCATCCTGGATCGGGTGGTTTCGGAGATCGACCTGATCGACAACGCGTTCGGCTCCGAGGCGACCATCAGCCTCAACGTGGCAGCGAGCCAAGCGGCCAATGCCGGGTTCATGACCCGTTTCGCGGCCGCGATCCGGGCGGCCGGCCTCTCGCACCGCGTGATGCTGGAACTGACCGAAGAGGCCCTCCTCGCCGCCGAGGCCTTCAAGACCAGCGTGCTGCCCCTGCTGCGGGCCGAGGGCATCAAGATCTCCATCGACGACTTCGGCGCCGGCTATTCTTCCCTCGTAACGCTGGCCGAACTCGCGGCGGACGAGTTGAAGATCGATCGGTGTTTCATCACCGACATCCACAAGAAACCGCGCAACCAGGCGATCGTGAAGGTCATCGACTCGCTCGCGCTATCGCTCGGGATGCGGGTCGTCGTCGAAGGCGTCGAGAGCTTCGAAGAGCTGGCCTATCTTCTCTCCTCGACGAGGATCGCCTGCGGGCAGGGATACTACTTCGCCAAGCCCGTCGCGCTTCGGGAATCGGACGTCGAGACCTCGGGCCGACACCAGCATGCTGCGACGTCTCGCAACGAGCGCAGCGGGCGATCGAGATCCGTCCTTTGACATGATGATCCGCACCGGCAGGCGCCGGGCCCGGCTCGTGCGCCGGGCCGACCTCACCCCGGGGGCGGCGTGATCCCGAGCACGGCGGCGGCGCCCAGGACGAGCAGCGCGAGGAGCATGTCGAAAGCGACGCTGAACTGGAGCCGGCGAAGCGGCACGTCTGCGGCATCGCACAAGGACGGCATCAGGACGAAGCGGTTGAGTGATGCGAGCCCCAGCATGACGGCCACGAGCGTCACCTTCGTCAACAGCACCGAGCCGTAGGCAGTCGATCTCAGGTCGGCGAGGCTGCCGCCAGCATGGTACAGCGTGTTCGCCGAGCCGCTGGCGACGATCAGGACCACCGCGATCGTGGCCACCGTCGAATAGCGCATCAGGAAGGCGTGGAGCCATTGTCCCGCATGCTCCCATCGTGCGGCGGCGACGACGAAGGCCAGAGGTGGCAGTCCACCGACCCAGGCGGCCGTGGCAAGGACGTGGACGGCGTAAGTGGCGATCAGCGCGAACCCGTACGACGTGGCGCCGCCTTCATTGGCATGCCCGAGCCACGCCTGGCTCACGAGCAGCGCCGCGCCGACGACGACATACGATCTTGTGCGCAGGCCCGACTTCATGGGCATGGAGCCGACGGCCATAAGCGCGCCCAGGAGCGCGAGGCGTATGGAGGCGGGTGTGCCGAATGGCGTCTCCAGGAAGAAGACGCGCAGCATGGCGGGATCGGCCAGCGAGGCGAGGCCGCCGGTGGCGTAGGCGATCGTTCCGGCCAACCAGGCCACGCCCGACACGGCCGCAACCGGCGCAGCGACGCGCAGCAGCACGGCGGTCGCGGCGACCGGTCGCGCCGCACCGGCGCTCATGGTCGTGCCCGGCGCGGAGAGAAGCCAGAACGACGCGCCGCCGAACACGACGTAGAGCGCCGCGAAGTGCAACCAGCGCGACGCCGCGAGCAGGGTGTAGACGGTGTCGATCCGCTTTCTCCTCGAGCCTATGGGCTCACGGCGCCACGGTGAACCTGTAGCTGCCGGAGGTCGGGTGCGTGTCGACCGACACGACGTGCCAGGTCACGGTGTAGGTGCCGGGCGGCAGGGCGCGGCCGAAGCGTACGTGCAGCGTGTTGCCGCTGCCCGTCGCCTTGCCGACCGCGACGGCGCCGCCGCCCGAGGCCATCGTCACGCGCGACAGCGCCGGGACGATGCTCTGGGTGAAGCTGAGCTCCAGTTCGGCCGGCGAGCTGCCGACCGTCGAGCCGACGCCCGGCACGGCATGCTCGAGAAAGGCGTGCGCCGAGGCCGCGGTCGACGCGCACGCGACGAGAGCAACGGACGCGATGGTTGCGAGGTGACGGTTCATGGCTGGCCTCAATGGGTGATGATGGAGCGGGACTGCTGAGGGCCGAATAGCGGCTTGCCGAGCGTGTCGGGCGCGATGTCGTCCAGGAAGAAGTCGACGATGGCCATGACGCCGGGGTGCAGGCCGCTGGCCCGATTGATCGGGATCTGCGCCATGACGCCGACCTCGAACGTATTGCCCACGTAATACAGGGAAGGTCCGAACACGCCCGTGGTGTCGTGGACGGAGAAGTTCCCGTCGATCGAGTTCCCGGTGTTGGCCACCGGCGTGCTGAACACCGCCTCGAAGGCCGGGATCAACCTGTTGAAGGCTTTCGGCACCTCGGCGACGAAGGAGTTCCGGTACAACAGGCTGTACTGGAGCGAGCCGCCGTAGGTGACGAAGTTCGGCACTTGGCTGCCGTCGGCGGGATCATGGATGACCGTCGGGATGGAGTAGCTCACCGCGCCGGTCACCGCGAAAGGCCGCAGCCAATCCGTCGTGAGATCGCCGAAACCCTTGCCGACATAGACCGTCGGCGTGACCGTCGTGAACTGGTCCGACGGCAGCGCGGAATTGGGGCCGCTGCCGGTGCCGCCGATCTCGACGTCGACGCCGCCGGCGACGATGAACTCGTGCTCGGCGTTCTGGTAGAAGACGTATTTCGTTCCGACCTCGATGTTGGCGAAGCCGGTGGCTCTCGGGTTGCGCTGGAAGGTGACGCCCTCCGACCCGATCGAGACCTGGAGGTTGGCCGTGATGGTCTTGGCGTACTCGCCGCCGAGAGTGAAGTTCTTCGGCCCTGCCGTGCCGTCGGGATTGGCACCCTGCAGATAGGAGAACACCGGCAGCGCGAGCTCGTCGTTCACGCCGGGATCGTCGATGGTGAGCGTCACGGGGAATACGCGGTCGCCGACGATGGTGTGGGCAGGCGCGGGGCATAGGGTGAGGAGCAGGCAGCCGGCCGCGACGGCGGTCCGGCCCGCATGCGAAGCATACGATGTCATGAGAAGGGCTCTCGATCTGATGCGAAGGACGATGCCGGCGCGGCGGCCGGCGTGCGATCAGACGAGGAGCGGTGGCCCGCGTGGGCTTGGGAGACCGAGGAGGACCGCCGGCGCCCGCGGCGGCGGCTGCGGGTAGACGGCGATGCCGCCACGGCTGACGAAGGGCCGCGCCAGGGCGAACTCGACCGGAGCGGCGGGGCAGGCGACGGTGAGCGCGTGGCAGAGCGTGCAGGGACAGCACGGGCCGGCGTCGCCGGCCGGCATCTGCCCACCGTCGTCGTGGCAGGTCGCGACGGCGTGGCCGACCACCGTTGCCAGCGCGGCCAGGCGCGCGCTCGCGTCCGACGCCGGCCGCGGCATGCCGCCGACCGGCGCCGCGAGTTGCAGCACCAGCACGGCGCCGAGCAGCCACGCGGTGACGGCGCGGCGCAAGCGGCTGGCGTGAGAAAGGCGTTCGACCGACACCGGCAACTATCTCGGTAGGACACAAGCCTTGCGACGACTGCGGGCGATTTGCAACGGAGCCCGGCCTGCCGGTCCGGGTTCGCCCCGGCGCCGTGTCTTCCAGCACACAGCCCGGTCGGGCGCCGGGTCGCGCGCGCGCCCAGGGGGGGGCCACTGGCGAGGCGCTCCCCCTGCCCTGCACGGAGGGCG
>CAXTQM010000126.1:6613-7159 GCA_964246205.1 uncultured Beijerinckiaceae bacterium
CCACCACACAGCCCGGCCTAGCGCGGGATCGCGCTCGAGCCATGGCGGAGGCAAGTCGTCGCCCGCGAGCAAGACGGCCATGCCGAAGGCGACGCCCAGTGCCCCGCAGGTTTCCTGATTCACGATGTCAAACAACGGCGGGCCCCGCCGCAGGCGAGTCCCGGAATGTCGTTGATCGGCGCGCCGCGCGGGCCCGCTGCATGGGTGGTGACAAGACCTTCGGTCCCAGAGCGCCCTGCGACATCCATCGCCTGCGTTTTGCGGACTTCCGGATCGATGGCCGAGCCGCGAGGGCTTGGCCGGGCCGGTCGGGGCGGAAGCGTCCACTTGACCGCTGGCCGGCTTTTCGATGGCCTCAGTGGACCGCGAAACCCTCCGTCCGTCAATCGACGCCGGGGCACCGCGGAACGGCCGCGTGCACGATCGCAGAGGGAAATTGTCCGATTGGAGAATGATGTTCTACAGGGCAGGCTGGTCGCACGGAGATTCGTCATCAAGATCGACAGCGAGGAAGGCGCCTTGACAATAAGTTCGCCTCTTCACGTC
>CAXTQM010000127.1:0-7145 GCA_964246205.1 uncultured Beijerinckiaceae bacterium
GGGCAACGCGGGGCGCCCGGTCAGCCAAACGCGGCCGGCACCCCACCAGCTGAAGCGCGCCGTCCTGCGGCCGGCACCCCGCCCACCGGGGCACCGCCGGCAGCCGCCGCTGTTCAGCCTGCGAACCCCCAGGGCAACTTCCGCAACGGCGACAATCGCGGCAACGATGGCCGCGACGAGCGCGGCGGGCGTGGCGGCATCGGTCCGGGCGGAGCAGCGGCGATCGGCGCGGCCGCTGGCTTTGCCGGTGGCTTCCTCGCCGCCACGGCGGCCAACAACCTCGAGGGCATCCGCCGTGATCGCCATGAGGTTGTGGAGGACGGCCGCACCTACATCCGCGAGCCAGGTCGCACCATCGTCGACGAAGGCGGCGGGCGAGCCTTCATCGTTCACGACGAGAACGACCGCTTCCGCGACCTCGGCTACGACGTCCATCGCGAGCGCCGCGGCGACGAGTACGTCGACAGGATCGACCGTCCCGACGGCGTGCAGGTCTTGACCTTCACGACTCAGGACGGTCGCATGCTGCGTCGCGTGCGCCGTTATCGCGACGGGCGCGAGGTCGTACTGATCGACAATGCCTACGACGGTGGGCGGCTTCGCCCCTACACCGACGACGTAGTCGACCTGCCGCCACCGCGCTATGACATCCCGCGCGACCGCTACGTCGTCGATTACGCCGACGCGGACGAGGGCTCAATCTACGATACGCTGATCGCGCCACCCGTGGCGCGTCCGCCGCGCCGCTACACGCTGGATCAGATCCTCTACAGCCCGGACATCCGTCGCTATGTCCGTTCGGTCGACATCAACACGATCAATTTCGCCTCCGGATCGTGGGTGGTGCCGGCGTCGGCAACGGGCAAGCTGCAGGCGCTCGGAGCGGCGATCCGTCGTGCCGCCGCCAAGAACCCGAACTCGGTGTTCCTGGTCGAGGGCTATACCGACGCGACCGGCAACCCGAACGACAACCTTTCGCTCTCGGACCACCGCGCTCAATCCGTTGCCGCGATCCTGTCCAAGGACTTCGGCGTGCCTCCGGAGAACCTGACGACCCAGGGATACGGGCAGCAGAACCTCAAAGTCGACACGCAGGGTCAGTCGGAGGCGAACCGCCGCGTTGTCGTGCAGAACATCACACAGCTGATGGCGGACAACGGCGCCAACCCGCCGCCGCGCTAGCGGCCCATCGAGGCGCTTCCGTCATTGGAAGCGCCTCTAGTGGACACGGCAGATAGATTATCTCGCCTCTTGCGAGGTGGTGCTCGGTTCGGCGGGCGGCGTCGGCGCCGAAACGCCCAGCACCTTGCCGTTCAGGGTCTCGCCGTACATCGAGAACGGCGTGTCGTGGAACCTTTTGCGCGTTTCTGCGACGGTACCGCTGAAGCGTGGGTCCTGCGGCCGGACCTGGCTGTCGACGTAGGCGGCGACATCCCAGGCCTGCTGCGGCGTCAGCGAGCCGCCTCGGCCGAGCGGCATATTGGCGTGGATGAACTCGGCCGCGTTCTTCACCGAGGCCATGCCGGCACCCCAGTTGAACGATTGCGCGCCCCAGAGCGCCAGGAACACGGCCTTGCCGCCGGCCTTCTGCCCGGCGCCGTCGGCACCGTGGCAGGCCGCGCATTGCGCGGCGAAGACCGTGGCGCCGCGGGCGTAGTCCGGCGCGACCGCCGGCTTGGACAGCTCGGGATAGCCGCGGCCCCTCGGCGGCTCGCCGGTCGGCAGGCCCTTGGCGAGGAAGTAGGAATAGCTCTCGAGCGCTGTCAGCACGGGGTCGCCGAGCGGCGGCTCCTTGCCGTTCATGCTGTAACGGAAGCAGCCCTGCAGGCGTTCGGCGAAGGTGTCGACGTGGTCGGTCTTCTTGCGATATGCCGGATAGGACACCCACGCCGCCCACATCGGCGATGAGCCTGCGAGCCGGCCGGCGTCGAGGTGGCAGTTGCTGCAATGTAGGTCATTGCCGACGAACTTGCCGGCATGCGCGGCGGGATCCTCGAAGATCTGCTTGCCGAGCCGGACCTCGTCGCCGAACTTGCCGGCCGGGATCGCGGAGTCCGGCGGCGGCTGAAAGCCAGCCGGCACCGGCGCGGTCTGCGCGGTGGTCCGCTGCACGATGCCGATGGCTCCGGCCGCGAGCGCGACGAGGGCTGTGCCGAGGACGGCGGTGCTGGGCCTCATGGCATCGGATCTCCTGCCGAACAAGCCTCGCGGCAAAGGCGAAAGCCGCTGCCTCCCGGGGACCTACCGCGCCGGGTCCGCCAAGCGTAAGTGCCCTCTTCGTGGGGAGGGTTCCGAAAGGGGGACAGCGTGCCGAGCAGCACCTCGAGCGTGAACAGCGCGCCGCCGAAGGGCACGTTGTATTCCGCGGCGATGCCGGCGCCAGCGCCGCAGGCGGCGAGCAGCCGCCGCTTGGTGGCCCCATTCCGCCGCCACCAGCACCCCGGTGCCGAGCAGCACCAGGACGCGTGTCGGGTTGGAGGCATGGTCGACCGCGTCGAGGAAGGGCTCGCCGCTGGGGTAGGACCAAGCGAGATGCTGCACCAGCCGGAGGAGCCTCTATGCCGGCGGCGAGGCCGGAGCCCAGGCCGGTCAGCGCCACCAGCACCCAGAACGACGGCGCGAAGCCGGTGCCGCGCGGCGCCGCCAGCACGTTGGACTGCGGCGAGACCCGTTCGCTCACCTCAGCGGGCCGTCACCGCGATCCTGTGCCAGGCGGCGGAGAGGTAGCCCTTGACGTTCCAGGTGTCGGCGGCGTCCGCCGGCTGGGTTTGCCCGGCCTCGTCCCAGGCGCGCACCGCCAGCTCGTGCCGGCCGGCGGCGAGCTCCAGCTCGGCCGACCAGAACGTCCACGACCACAGCGAGGGGTCGCTCTCGCACTCCGCCTGCGTCCAGGTCGCGCCGCCGTCGGCCGAGACGTCGACCCGCGCGATCGGCCGGCCGGTGGCCATCGCCCAGCCGCGGACCATGGTGCGGCCCGCGGGGAGCACGGCATCCGGCGCCGGCTCGCAGATCGCCGAGTTCACCGGCAGCTCGTTGATGGTGGTGCCGCGACTCCAGTCGATGTCGTGGGGATCGACGATGTCGGGCGGCAGCATCTTGTAGTCCGAGGCCTGGATCGGGCACTCGGAAGGGTGATCCTGCACCCTGATCGCGCCGAGCCACTTGGGGCTGCGGACGCCGGCGAAGCCCGGGGTCACCACCCGCAGCGGGAAGCCGTGCTTCGGCGTCAGAGTTTCGCCGTTCATCGCCGTGGCGAGCAGCACCTCGGGCGCCATCGCCTTGGCGATGGGGATCGAGGCGCCGAAACGGAAGCGTTGTCCGGCCTCCTCGACCTCGTCCAGGGACTCGAAGGCGACGTGGTGGCCGGCGCCGACCTCCGCGCCCGCCGCCTTCAGCACGTCGGCCAGCGACACCCCGGTCCAGCGGGCGTTGCCGATGGCGCCGGGCTGCCACGGGTCGCCGGAGACCGGCTTCAGCGCATCGAGCTCGGCGCGGCGGTTGCCGGCGCATTGCATCGTCGCCTCCACGGTGCGCTCCGGGAAGCGCGCGTGCAGCTCGGCGAGCGACAGCGCCAGCGGCGTGGCGACGAGGCCCTCGACCTTCAGCGAGAAGCGCCCTGCGTCGATCTCCGGCACGTTGCCGTGGCTGCGGACGTAGAAATCCTTCTGGTCGGTGGCGTAGCTGCGCCGCAGCGTCGCCAGCTCGGGCTCGGCGTTGAAGGGCTGCTCCGAATGGACGATGAGGTTCTCGGTTTCGGCGGGCATCTCGAACGCTCCTCGGCGCGCCTGCGCTGGCACGCCTGCTTATCGGCCGTGATCGGGGCGGGTTCAACGTGGCGCGACGCACGCGTTGCTCCGCTTGATCGGCGGCTGTTCTTGGCGTAGGTAAACTAACCCGACTCGAGCGGTGTTTCTACCCCGCCGTGCTGCTGCGAACGTGAAGCCGTCAGGACGCGAGACCTGACAACAAGCCCGACCAAAGTCAGCGTACCGCGACAAAACGAGAAGCCGAAGTCAGGGTACGGCGACAAGAAACGCGTCCATCGGCGCGAACGGCGACAAGCGAGATTTCGGCGTGGCCGAACGCCGACATAGGCGGCGCGAGCGTCAAACGTCGAGCAACTCCAGCACGCGGCGTCCCGGCACCGGCTTTTCTCTCGGCAGGGCCCAAAAATCGCCGCGCCGGCCGACGGCATCCGCCAGCAGCACGTGGTAGTCGCGCTTGGGTACGGCCACGGCGCCGAGCGTGGCGAGGTGGTCGGTGACGAACTGCGTGTCGAGCAGCCGGTAGCCGCCGGCCCGCAGCCGCGCCACGAGATGGGCCAGCGCCACCTTGGAGGCGTCGCGGGCGGTGTGGAACATGCTCTCGCCGAAGAAGGCGGCCCCGATCGAGACGCCGTAGAGCCCGCCGACCAGTTCGCCCTCGGCCCATGCCTCGATGGTGTGGACGCAGTCGGCTTCGAACAGCGAGCGGTACAGCGCGCGGATCCGGGCGTTGATCCAGGTGCCCTCGCGCTGCGGCCCGGAGGCCGAGCAGCCGTCGAGCACGGCGTCGTAGGCGGTGTCGATGCGGATTTCGTAGCGGTCCTGCCTGATGGTCTTGGCGAGGCTGCGCGACACGACCAGGCCGTCGAGAGGAAAGATGCCGCGCTCCTCGGGATCGACCCAGAAGAGGTTGGTGTCGTGCGCGCTCTCGGCCATCGGGAACAGGCCGATGGCGTAGGCCCGCAGAAGGATGTCGGGCGAGATCTCGATGCCGTCACGCGCTCGGGCCATCCTGAGACGGTAGGCTCGTGGACCGGCGCGTCAAGCCAAGTGCGGCATGCCGATGGTGTAGCATAGCAGCACGATGACCGAGAGGACGATGAGGTAGAGCGCGACCTGGAACAGCGCGGGGTGCCAGACAAGCCGCAGCAGGCCCGTCGCCAGCATGATCCGGCGCAGTACGAACAGGACGAGGTAGGATGCGACCATCATCCCCACCATCGGCGCGATGTACACGCCGAAGATGTTCAGCTCGACGAAGTGGACCGGAGCGCCCAAGCTCAGCGCGCGGCCGGTACCGCGTCGATCCGTCCGCCGCCGGGCGCCGGCGAGTTGCCGGGCAGCGGCCGCGGATCGATCTGCACCGTCGCGGTCATGCCGGCGGCGAGCAGCACGCTCGGCGGCACGTGATCGATGTGGATGCGCACCGGCACGCGCTGCGCCAGCCTGACCCAGGTGAAGACCGGGTTGACGTCGGCGAGCCCCGCGCCGTTGGGCGTCGCGTTGGAGACGTTGATGCCGCGCGCCAGGCTGTCGACGTGGCCGGCGATGACCTCGGAGGAGCCCATCAGCCAGACCCGGGCCGGGTCGTCGACCTTGATCGGCTTGACCACGGTCTCCTCGAAATAGCCGTCGACCCAGAACGAGTCGGCATCGACCACCGAGAGCGCGCGCATGCCGGTCGTCGCGTAATCGCCCTCCTGGGTCAGAAGGTTGGTGATCCAGCCGTTGACGGGAGAATGGACTTCGGTGCGCTCGAGGTTCAGCTTGGCCTGGTCAAGGTTGGCCTGGTCGTGCCGCAGGCTGGCGGCGGCAGTGTCGGCGCCGGTGTTGTAGTTGTCGCGCTGCTCGGCGGTGACGGCGAGATCGGATAGCTTGTTGCGGCGCTCGGCCTGCAGCTTGGAATTGGCGAGGCTGGCCTTGGCCTGGTCGACCATGGCCTGATCGGCATCGACGGTGTTTTGGAAGTCGCGCGGATCGATCTTCATCAGCACGTCGCCCTTGTGGACGAATTGGTTGTCGCGCACCGGCAGCGCGACCACCCGGCCTGAGACCTCCGGCGCCAGCGAGATCGTGTAGGCGCGCACAGCGCCGTCGCGCGTCCACGGCGTGGTGACGTAGGCGTTCCAGGCGCGGACGACGAAAACGCCGGCGATGCCGCACGCGGCCAGCGTGACGAAGATGCCCAGCAGCTTGCCGAAACCGCGGCGCTTGCGCGGCCGCCTCGCGAGGTCGGCGTCCGGCTTCGCGGTCTCGTCGGCCGTCTGCTCGAACTTCGCTTCGCCCTGGGTCATGGCTATCCTGCGCGTTCGCCCGCCGCCGGGCCGGCGGCGAATGGCGATCCCCGCGATCCTAAGCAAACGTACAAGGATCGGGCCGGTTCGCGAGAGACGAAGCGATAACGCTGGTTGCTGCCGGCGAAGCCCCCTACTCCGCCGCCTGCGCGCCCGGCGCCGCTGCCACCGCGCGGCAGGCCGAGGACAGGAAGGCCATGGTCAGCGGCGGCCGCTGGAACGGAAGCTTCTTGGCCGGGCGCGGGTGCAGGATCGAGGGCGACAGCCAGCGCGCCAGCGAGGCGTCGCAGCCGTCGCCACCCGGCACCTCGGCCTGGGGAATGCAGTCCGGCTCGGACGACGGGCAGAACAGCCGGATGTGGAAGTGGTAGTCGTGCCCGTACATCGGGCGCACCTTTTCCAGCCATGTGCGGTCGCCGCGCACGTCGCGGCACAGCGCCTTCTTGATCGCAGCGTTGACGAAGATGCGCTGCACCTCCGGGTCGACGGCGGCGGCGCGGATCAGGCCGATCGCGTCGTGAGTGAAGGCATGCGGGTCGACGTCGGTGCGGTCCTCGCGCACCATCATCGTCGACATGGAGAACTCGCGCTCCTCCTGGGACATGCGGCGTTCCGGCATCGGCCTCAGCCAAACGTCGACGTCGATGCCGGCCTGGTGCGAGGCGTGGCCGCCGAGCATCGGCCCGCCTCGCGGCTGCGCCATGTCGCCGATGAGGATGCCGGGATAGCTGGTGGTCTCCCGCACGCGCGCGGCGAGGCGCCCGATGAAGGCGATGAGCTGCGGGTGGCCGTAGAACCGGTTGCGCGAGGGCCGCATGACCTGCCAGCCCGGCCCGTCGAGCGGTAGCGCGCGGGCGCCGGCGATGCAGCCCCGCGCATAGGTGCCGTAGATGTGCGCAGGCCCGGCCGAAGGATCGCGCTCGCGGCCGAACACCTCCTTGGCCGGCAGATTGGGATTGGCGAGGTCGCCGATCGGCGGCGGCGCGTGCGGCTCGAGCGTACCGCGGTCCTGCGCCGCAGCAGAGCCGGCGAGCACAGCTGCCAGGAGTACGGCGGGAAGCGCGCGACTGAGCATTCTCGATAGATT
>CAXTQM010000128.1:0-7130 GCA_964246205.1 uncultured Beijerinckiaceae bacterium
TCGTGCGACTGATGCCAGCCCACCATGAAGAGGTTGCATGGCATCTCGCCGGCGACGCCGCGGCCGTGTTGGCGCAGGAACTCGACCTGGGCCGAGGTGACGAGCGTCGCCTCGAGGCGCAGCATCGGCGCTTTGTCGATGCACCACCAGTAGACCGCCTTGGCGCACAGTGTGGGATCGGCGAGATCGGCAAGGCTCGGGCGGTCGCGCAGGACGAAGTTCTGCATCGCCACGGTGACCGCGGCGTCGACGCCGCCCAAGAGTGCCGGCGCGTTCAGCAGGGCGACCTGGCGATCGGTGAGGGGCACCCTGGCCTCGAAGGCGCGCGACATCGCATAGCGGTCGACGTACCAGAGCAGCACGCCGAGGCGCTCCTGCAGCGTGCCGGCCATCTCGAGGTCGTAGGCGTCCCGCACCACGCGGGCGCATTCCTGGGCGACGAACCGGGTGATCAGGCCTTCCGGGTCCTTGCCCGGCTCGACAACCGCGAGCAGCCGCGGGTCGCAGGGCGCGTCCTCGACCGCCGCGCTCCGATCACCCTTGCGCAACTTGGCGTGGCGCAGCGCGATCTCGACGCAGAGTTCGCGGGTGGTTCTGAAAAAGGCGTCGGGCAGGTCGCTCGTGAGCAGCGAATGCACAGGGTCGAGCGCGATCGGCTCGCGTGTGATGGGCTCGTGGCTGTCGGCGAAGCGGATCGTGACGCTGTCGGCGCCGGCCAGCGCGTCGAGCGCGATCTCGAAGCCGTAGAAGCCGGTGCCGCGCCCCGCCTCTTTGACGTCCTGTCGGAACAGGCAGGCGATCGCCATCACGCGGGCGTCGTTGCTGCCCACGGCCTCGACGGCCAGGCTTTGCCCCGGCTCGAGCGGATCCCAGCACCAACCCCTGATCAGTCGCCGGTCGATGCGGTCGATGTATCCGGTGCGCCGCGCGACGGTCGGCAAAGGCGGCTCGAGCGACACGACTGCCGGCTCGCACGCAACGGGCTCTTCGTCCTCCTTCTTGCGAGCCCAGAAAGGCATTTCGACGTCCGTGGTCGCTTCTGCCCAGAGGCGATAACGGCTATGAACCGTCACTTCAAGCTCGTCAGACAGCTGCGTCGGACCCGCCTACGATGAGTGATGCACGGCCGCGCGCGACTTCGTGCGGACAAAGCGGCATGGTTCGAGCAACCGCTCCCGGAGACGCATCCGCTTGACGACTTTCGCGCCGGAGCAGGTCAAGGAGGCGCTGCTTTTCCTGCTGACGGCTGGGCTCGTCGTGCCGCTGTTCCGGCGTGTCAGGCTCAGCCCCGTCATCGGCTTTCTCTGCGCCGGCGCGGCGTTGGGGCCGCACGGGCTCGGCTCGGTGGCGCACACCGTGCGCTTCGTGTCCTTCTTCGCGCTCGACAAGGTCGGCGACATCGAGCCGATCGCCGAACTAGGCGTCGTCTTCCTGCTGTTCACCATTGGGCTGGAGCTCTCCTGGGAGCGCCTGACGCGCATGCGCCGCTTGGTGTTCGGGCTCGGGGCGACGCAACTTTTCGTGACCGGCGCGGCGCTGGGCGGTCTTGCGCTGGCGCTGGGCCAGCCGGCCGGCGCGGCGCTGGTCATCGGTGCTGGCCTGGCGCTGTCGTCCACCGCGGTGATCATCCCGGTGATGGCGGAACGCCGCCGGCTTGGCACCAACGCCGGCCGCACCGTCTTTTCGGTGCTGCTGTTCCAGGATCTCATGGTGGCGCCGTTGCTGTTCCTCGTCACCACGCTGTCGCTGCGCGGCGGCGACCTCCTCGGCACGCTGGCGACGACGCTTCTGCCGGCAATCTGCGGCCTGCTGCTGGTGGTCGGCGGCGGCCGGTTGCTGATCCGCCCGCTCTTCCACCACGTGGCGGCCGCCGGTTCGACCGAGTTCTTCATGGCCGCCGTGCTGCTGGTGGTGATCGGCACCGGCGTACTGACCGCGCTGAGCGGCCTGTCGATGGGGCTCGGCGCCTTCATTGCCGGCCTGCTGCTGGCCGAGACCGAGTTCCGCCGCGAGGTCGAGGTCACGATCGAGCCGTTCAAGGGCTTGCTGCTCGGCCTGTTCTTCGTGGCGGTTGGCGCCGGGCTCGACTTCTCGCAGATCTGGGCGAGCCCGCTGCCGACCATCGGCCTCGCCGCCGGCCTGATTCTCATCAAGGTGGCGCTTACCTACGGCGCCGCGCGGTTCATGAAGCTGCCTTGGCGGGTCGCCACCGAGGCGGCGTTGATGCTGGCGCCGGGCGGCGAATTCGCCTTCGTGCTGCTCAAGGGCGCGCGGGCAGGGCACATCCTGAAGGCGCATGTCGCCGCCGACGTCGACATCGCGGTGACCCTCTCGCTCTTCCTCGTGCCGGCGCTCGCGGCCCTAGCGAAGCGGCTGACGCGCAAGCCGCGGACCGTCGACCTGCCGCTCGCCGCCGTGCCGGCGCAAGCCGTCGATAACAACGCCGCCGACGCCAGGCCGCGCGCGCTGCTGATCGGCTACGGCCGCGTCGGCCGCCTCATCGGGACGATGCTGAAGGCCCAGGGCATCGCCTATCTCGCGGTCGACGAAGCGGTGACGGTTGTGCGCGAGTATCGCCGCCAGGGCATCGACATCGTCTGGGGTAGCGCCGCGCGGCTCGAGTTCCTGGAGCGCTGCGGGCTCGCCGACGCTAGCGCGCTGATCCTGACGCTCGACGATGCCGACGTCGCCGAGGATATCGTCAGGCAGGTGCGCGGCGCCCACCCGGACTTGACGATCGTCGCCCGAGCGCGCGATGCCGAACGTGCCGCGCGGCTCTACAAGCTCGGCGCCAGCGACGCCGTGCCAGAGACGATCGAGGCCAGCCTGCAGCTTACCGAGGCCGTGCTGGTCGATCTCGGCGTGCCGATGGGCAAGGTCATCGCCGCGGTGCACGAGAAACGCGACGAGTACCGCAAGATGCTCCAACCCGTCGCCGGCCGTGCCGAAGAGCGCCGCCGCATCAAGATGTCGATGCGGGTCAAGGCGATGAACCGAAAGGTGGAGGTCCCCCGCCGCGCGCCTGCCGCTCAAACCGTGGAGCCGCAGGGCTAGCGTAGCCGCATAGAGAACGCGGCATCGCAACGAAAAAGCCGCGCCTCAGAGGGCACGGCTTCTATCCTATCGTCTAAGGCAGAGGCTCTCAGACCTTCCCTAGTGCCGCAATCTGCTTTTTCACCTTGGGCAGCTCCTTCGCCGCGATGTCCTTCAGGGCGGCGTCGTCGCCCGTCGCGAGGAAGGTCTCGTAATCGGTTTGGACCTGCAACAGGGCGTCGCGCTGTTTGGCGCGAAACGCCTCATCGAATTCAATGCCGTTCTGGCCTTCGAGGCTGTCGAGGTCTTCCTGGCCAAGCGGCAGACGATTGTCGACGATCTGCGCGGTCTGGTTTGCAACGGCAACGGAACGGCCAGTCTGCAGCGGCGCCTTCGAGGTAACGTCGTAGATCGCGTTGGCCGCCAGCGTCTGGTCCTTGGCCTCGCCGCGGGCGAACTCCTTGATCTTCACGCTCTGGGAATTCTGAAGCGCGAGACGGCTCGAACGGTCGAGGAAGTCGACGTTGGCGGTCGCATTGGCGAGGAACGCCTCGGTGTTGAACGAAGCGGCCCGCGCCGGCAGCGCCGCCGCAACCAGGAGAACCGCGCTCGACACGAGCAGCGAAGCCGATTTGATGATATTCATTGTGCCATCCCCTCAGAAAGCCAACAAAGAACGTCGACAGGGCCGGCGGGTTCCGCGATCGCGTCGCACCCATCTCGATAAAGACACGATTGCAGGCATTGCGATGTCGAGCCGCGTCTACTGCGGCTGCACCCGCTGCCTGTGGCGCCGATGCGAGTGCGGCGCCGGCGCGACCGGCCGAGACACCGCGGCCGGACCGTCCTGCGCCGCCACGATCTGCCGCGCCCGCTCGACGGTCATGTCGCAGGCGCCCGGCATGCCTTCCAGCGCGCCCTGGGCACGGTCGTAGTCCGGCAGGTCGGCACAGCCCGCGCCACCGCCGAACGCGAGCGCCGTGCCGGGCGCCATGATCATCGCGGCAAGCGCCATCACGATCGTTCTTTGCTTGAGCAACATGGCGCATCTCCAAATAGCGGGTCCGGCGCCGCGGCGCCGTCGAAAGCATCTTCATCTCCATATGGGAGCGTGCCGGTCGGGCGCGAGATCGAGCCGGTGCGTGACAGCTCGGCTCGCGAGCTGCAGCCATCGCGTTGCCAAGGTTGCGCATTCCACCGGGATTGACGACGTAAGCGGGGTCGCAACACCAGGCGTCTGATGAACCTCCCGTTTTCCGTGGCCGGGCCGGCGCGGCCGGACCGCGCCGCCGGCGTCACCCTGGTGCTGGGGCCGACCAACACCGGCAAGACGCACCACGCCATCGAGCGCATGCTGGCGCACCGCTCCGGCATGATCGGCCTGCCGCTGCGGCTGTTGGCGCGCGAAGTCTACAACCGCGTCGTCGACAAGGTCGGCGTCGAGGCGGTGGCGCTGATCACCGGCGAGGAGAAGATCAAGCCCCGCTCGCCACGCTACTGGGTCTGCACCGTGGAGGCGATGCCGCGCGACCTCGACCTCGCCTTCGTCGCCATCGACGAGATCCAGCTCGCCGCCGACCTCGACCGCGGCCACACCTTCACCGACCGCTTGTTGAACCGCCGCGGCCTCGACGAGACGCTGCTGATCGGCGCCGGCACCATGGAGCGGCCGCTGCACGACCTGCTGCCCGGCGCCCATGTCGTCACAAGGCCGCGCCTGTCGAAGCTGACCTTCGCCGGCGAGAAGAAAATCTCGCGCCTGCCGCCGCGCTCGGCCATCGTGGCCTTCTCGGCGGAGGAGGTCTACGCCATCGCCGAGTGGATCCGCCGCCAGCGCGGCGGCGCCGCCGTGGTGCTGGGCGCGCTGTCGCCGCGCACCCGCAACGCCCAGATCGACATGTACCAGGCCGGCGACGTCGACTACATCGTCGCCACCGACGCCATCGGCATGGGGCTGAACCTCGACGTCGACCACATCGCCTTCGCCGGAGACCGCAAGTTCGACGGCTGGCACTACCGCAGGCTCAACCCCGCCGAGTTCGGCCAGATCGCCGGCCGCGCCGGGCGCCACACCAAAGACGGCACCTTCGGCACCACCGGGCGCTGTCCGCCCTTCGACGAGGAACTCGTCGAGCTGCTGGAGGACCATCGCTTCGATCACGTGCGCATGCTGCAGTGGCGCAACACGCAGCTCGACGTGGGCTCGATCGAGGACCTCGTCGCCAGCCTCGACATGCTGCCCGGCGAACCCGGCCTGACGCGCGCGCCGCTGGCCGCCGACCAGATGGCGCTCGACATCGCCTCCCGCGACGCCGATGTCCGCAAGGTCGCGCGCAACCGCGGCGACGTGGCGCGGCTGTGGGAATGCTGCCAGATCCCGGACTACCGCAAGCTCTCGCCCGCCGCGCATTGCGAACTGGTGCTGCAGGTCTACGGCTACGTCGTGCGCAACGGGCGCATTCCCGACGACTGGTTTGCCCGTCACATCGACGCGCTCGACCGCACCGAGGGCGAGATCGCCGTCGTCGCCAACCGCATCGCCCAGATTCGAACCTGGACCTACATCGCCAATCGCCCGGACTGGCTGCGCGATCCCGAGCATTGGCAGGGCGTGACGCGTCGGGTAGAGGACAGCCTGTCCGACGCCCTGCACGAGCGCCTGGCCCAGAGATTCGTCGATCGCAGGACCAGTCTCCTGCGGCGACGGTTGCGAGAGAATGCCCCGATGGAAGCCGAAATCACCTCCGGCGGCGACGTGACGGTGGAAGGCCAGCACGTCGGCCAGCTCAACGGCTTCCGCTTCACCTCCGATCCGCAGGCCGCGGGCGAGGAGGCGCGCACGCTGAACGCCGCCGCGCAGAAGGCGCTGGCCTCCGAGATCGAGGGCCGCGCCACCCGCGTCCACGAGGCTGTCGACGAGGCCTTCGTGCTGGCCAACGACGGGCTGATCCGCTGGCTCGGCGAGCCGGTCGGGCGCATCACCGCCGGCCCGCACATCCTCGAGCCGCACGTGCGCGTCATCGCCGACGAGCAGCTCACCGGCCCGGCGCTGGAGATGGTGCAGCGCCGTCTCGACCTGTGGATCGCTCAGCACGTCAAGAAGCTGCTCGGCACGCTGAAGGAGCTGGAGACCGGCGAGGGGCTCGACGGCATTGCGCGGGGCATCGCCTTCCAGATCGGCGAGTCGCTCGGCGTCCTCGAGCGCGCGAAGGTCGCGGATGAGATGAAGAGCCTGCCGCAGGAGGCGCGCGCCAGCTTGCGCAAGCTCGGCGTGCGCTTCGGCGCCTACCATCTCTACCTGCCGGCGCTGGTGAAGCCGGCACCGCGCGCGCTGGCCGCCCAGCTCTGGGCGCTGAAGAACGGCGGCGTCGAGGAGGTGAAGGGCCTCGACGAGGTGCCGCACCTCGCCGCCTCGGGACGCACCTCCTTCGTCGCCGACACCACGATCAACAAGGGGCTGTACCGCGCCGCCGGCTTCCGCGTCTGCGGCGAGCGCGCCGTACGGGTCGACATCCTGGAGCGGCTCGCCGACCTGATCCGGCCGGCTATCGCCTACCGCCCCGGCACCACGCCGGGCGAACCACCGCCCGGCTCGGCTGATGGCGACGGCTTCGTGGTGACAGTCGGCATGACCTCGCTCGCGGGGTGCTCCGCGGAGGCGTTCGGCACCGTGCTGAAGTCGCTGGGCTACGTCGTCGACCGTCGTGCCGGGCCGGCGATCACCGTGGCGCTGGTGCCCAAGGCTTCGACCGAGCCGGTGCAGCCGGTGGCGGCGGCCCCGACGCCGGGCGCGGAGGATCTGGCCAGCGAGACGCTCATCGCCGACAAGCCGGCCGCCGAGGCGGCGGCGGAGGAAGAGCTGGCGGCCGCCCAGCCGAAGGCGGAAGCCGAGCCGGCGGACGACAAGCCGGCCGACGATCTGGAGAGCCGCGTCAGCCTCGCCCGGCAGAGCGAGCTGATCGCCGCTGCGCTGGAGGGTGGCGCGCTGGAGGCGATTGAGCCGCTGCCGCAAGCGCATGCGGCCGAGGAGACGCCCTCGCCGGTCGAGGCGCCAGCCGCGGAGCCCGAGGTCCAGGCTGCCGCGCCCGAGCCGGCAC
>CAXTQM010000129.1:0-7086 GCA_964246205.1 uncultured Beijerinckiaceae bacterium
TACGCCGTGAGGGTCGCATTCCAGGCGTGATCTATGGAGGCGGCGAGAAGCCGACGCCGATCTCGCTCTTGTGGCACGACGTCAACAAGCTCATCTACGCCGGCGGCTTCAAGACCACCACCTTCGACATCGATGTCGACGGCGCGGTGGAAAAGGTCATTCCGCGCGACTACCAGCTCGATCCGATCAAGGATCGTCCGGTGCACGTCGACTTCCTGCGGCTCAAGGCCGGCCAGAAGATCGCCGTCGAGATCCCGATCGTCGCCACTGGCCAGGAGGAATCCGTGGCGATCAAGAACGGCGGCGTCGTCAACATCGTGCGCCACGTGGTGGAGCTGACCGTGGCCGCCGACGCGATCCCCGACAACATCCACATCGACGTCACCGCCATGGAGATCGGCGACGGCCTCACCATCGGCGACCTGAAGCTGCCGCGTGGCGCCCGCCTCACCAACGACGCCGATGCGCAATTCGTAGTGCTGAACATCCAGCCGCCGGTGGTCGAGCCTGAGCCCGAGATCGAGGAGCCGGTCACGCTGGTCGATGGCGAGACGGCTGCCGAGGGCGACGCCGCAGAGGGCGGAGAGGGCGGCGACGCCAAGAAGGGCGACGACGACAAGTAAGGACCTGCCCGCGCCTCGACCGGCGCGGGCTCTTCATTTCGCACGAGCCCTCCGCGATGCGTCTCTTCGTCGGCCTCGGCAATCCCGGGCGCGAGCACGCCGGGCAGCGCCACAACATCGGCTTCATGGCGGTGGACGCGATCGCCGCGCGCCACCGCGCGCCGCCGTTCCGCGCCAAATTCCAAGGCCTCGTCGCCGAGGTCGGGCTCGGCGCCGAGCGCGTGCTGCTGCTGAAGCCCGAAACCTACATGAACGATAGCGGCCGCTCCGTCGGGGCAGCGGCACGCTTCCACAAGATTCCGCTCGCCGACATCACCGTGTTCCACGACGAGCTCGACCTGGCGCCGGGGGTGGTACGGGTGAAGCTCGGCGGCGGCAATGCCGGCCACAACGGCCTGCGCTCGATCTCCGGCGACCTCGGCAACGACTATCGCCGAGCGCGGCTCGGGATCGGGCATCCCGGCTCCAAGGAGCGTGTGCTGGGCTACGTGCTCGGCAATTTCGATCGCGACGAGAAACCCTGGCTTGAGGCGCTCTGCGCCGGCATCGCCGACGCCGCTGATCTTATGGCCGAGGGCCTCGGCAACCAGTTCCAGAACCACGTCCACGCAGCAATGGCGCCTTTCGTGCCGGTCACGGAAGGAAAAACGCGCGGCGCTTCCGCGTAGCTGCTGCTTTCTTGCAACATGAAGGTAGATCGCGCAAGCATCGTACCAGTATTTATCAAAAACTTCTATGTCTTTGGCTAGATGCTTGCTCAACTCTTCGTTGGGCCGAGCACCACTCCGATGCGAAGCCCGGAGGAGGGATGTTTCAATGCTGAAGATCCTCGTTTTGATCTGCCCGATGGCGGTGGATCACGCCCATTGCGACCGCGACACCGCAATCGACATCGTCCAATCCATGCGCGTTGCGAGTTCGCAGCAATGCGGCTTCATGGGACAGGCGATGTTGGCGCCCACCTCCCTGGTTCCGGAGCCCGGTCGGCAGTACGTAAAGATCATGTGCGTGCGCGAGCGTGGCGACACGGTGGCTCTCGCCAAACCCTGAGTGTTCGCCGGCAGGCAAACGCCACCGCCGCGGTCGCGACGGTGGCGTGACGGTCATCCTCGGATCGACTGACGAGCGCTTACTGGGCGGCCATCTTCTGGATGTTGTCCAGGCCCGACTGGTAGATGCCGGTGAGCGCCTGGTCGGCCGCATCCTCCTTGCCCTTGTCGGGCGTGTAGGTGCTGGACCATTCGACCTTCGATTCGTCGGCGCCGGTCTTGGTGACCTTGATGGTCGACTTGTAGCCGGTGATCGGCAGTGGGCTCTTTTCGATCATGTAGCTGTATTCCATCTTGGATGGCTCGTCCTTGGTCCGCTTCTCAACGAAGGTCCCGCCGCCTTTCACCGAAAGCGTACGTACGCCGTGTTCCTCGGTGCACTTCGCGATGGCGGGGTGCCACTTGTCGATGGAGCAGAACGGCCCGATCATCGCCCAAACCTTGCTGGCGGGCGCCTTGACGTCGATCGACTTGTCCAGCGAGGCGGCCGACGCCGTCATCGTGGCCGCCGCTAGCACGGTACCGGCGAGTATCATCTGCATGCGCATTGATTGTTTCTCCCTATGTTTCGTCTGCTTCGAGCAAGCTTGGCGCGGAGCGCGCCGCCTATGTCGAGCGCTTCGCACGGATGTCCAGCCTCGACACGGCAGATGCGACCTTAGTCACAAGGCGTCGGGTCCGGTCCGACGTCGGGCGCGATGATCCCTCGCCTCTCGCTTCTCGCGTTTCACGCTGCGCTCGTCCTTTCCGGCGCAGGCCCAGCTATCGCCGACGACCTGACCATGCTGGCCCATCCCCCGTCGGTCGCCTCGCCGCACCCGCCTCTCATCGTGCTTCTGCACGGCGCCGGCGCCGACGAGAACGACATGATCGGCCTATGGAAGCAGCTGCCGCCCGACTTCGCCGTGGTGTCGCCGCGCGGCCCGTTCGGCGGTGCCGGCGGTGGCTGGCGCTGGTATCGCAAGGGTGCGACGCAGGAGGCCGACATCGCGACGGGCCGCAGGATCGTCGACCTGGTGGTCGACGCCGCGATCAAGCGCTTCGACGCCGACCCCAGCCGGGTGTTTATCGGCGGCTTCAGCCAGGGCGGCGTCATGACCTACGAGGTCGCCCTGCACGAGCCCGGTCGTTTCGCCGGCGCCGTCGTCATGAGCGGCCTGCTGTTCCCCTCGGCGCTGGCCGGCGATCCACCGGGGCCGAACACCACGCCGTTCTTCATCGCGCACGGCACGAGCGATCCCGTGATCGCCTTCGCCACCGCCGAAACCGCGCAAATGAAGCTGAAGGCAAAAGCGATCAGCGTGACGTTCCAGCCCTATGTCGGCATGGCCCACGCGGTCGGGGAAGCGGAAATCGCAGCGATCGGCAAATGGCTTCACGCCATGCTGTCGGCCCCGCGGTAGAGGGGACGCAAAACCCTAGGCGATCGCGGCGGCCGTAGCCGGGAACTCGAGAAACTCCTTCACGGTCGTCGCGGCGATGATCGGCTTCCAGGTCGGGGACGCCGCGTTCAGCGATTCGCTGTCGGAATCGATCAGCCCGTAGAACACCTCGGCCACGATGCGTCCTCCGACCCAGCCGAGCTGCGTCTTGGCTGCAGGTCCGTTGACCATCTGATCTTCGCTGAATGGCTTGCCGGGACCCGGTTTACCGTTGAAGAAGTCGACGATCGGCGCCTGCGCTTCGGCCAGCACGTAGAACCAGAGCGGAGTGTCACTCTGCAGCGCCGGATCGATCGGCACGAATTTGAAGTCGCCCTTGTCGTTCATCGCGACCCGAACCACCATGTGATCAACCGACAGCGCCTTGGCTGCCGGGATCTTCGCCCTGATAGCGCCGGCGAACGCTTGGCCGTTACGGATGCGATAATCGTTGCCGCGCAGCAGGTTGAGCAGCGCAAGCGACGGTCGGAAACCGCTCGGCAGCTGATCGGGGTCGATCGTCGCGATCGCCTGCTGCGTCGTACCCAAACCCGCGACCGGGATTGGAAGATTGCCGAGCGGGTCGACGATCGTCGGATCGAGCTTGTAAGCGAATTGGAGGCGGACTTTCGGGTCGATGCCGTCGCCCGCTTTCACGCGATGACCATCGTCGGGGAACTGGCCCGGGGCGAATGTCGGAAAGAAGCGCGCCCAATCGTCGATCACGTGCGACTTGGGCAGCGGATCGAACCCGAGAAGGCTTTCGCCGCCAGGATCGGCATCGCTGCCGGGAAAGATCGAGAGGCGGGTTCGGCGATTGAGTCGATAGCCGAAGCGGACGCCGGAATGACCGAACCTGTAGGCGGCGACCACGAACTCTCGCGGCAGATTGCTCCGCAGACTTTCGGTGTAGAGCACGTAGGCGCCGGCGCGTGCCGCCTTGGTCTTTCCATGCAGGTCCGCCAGGACCTCCGCCATCGCGATACGAGGCAGGAAGTCAGTCAAGATCAGGTTTTGGTAGGTCCAGCGGATCTCGTTACGGGCGGATTTGAAGAGATCGTTCGGCGCGGTCCAAGTCGCGGGATCCCTCTGGCCGAGGATCGCCACGACCGCGTTGTGGCATTTGATGAAGCCCTGCTGGATCTGGTTGACGATCGAATTCTCGTCGTTGCGCTTGTCGCCGATGATCGCGCGACCGTTGGGTGCGCGCAGCAGCTCGAAATCCGCCGTCGGAATGCCGTTGAGGTTCTGGCCTTGCGAACCCAAGAGAAGGGTGGCGCCGTCGGAATCGTACATGAAGGGCTGCGCGTCGGGTCCGTCGCCGTAGACGCAATCGAGATCGAAGCGCGGCGTGCGCAGGTTGCTCGGAACCAGGCTCTCGAACGTGTCGACCATGACGTCCTTGTTGAGCGAGGACGTGCTGTCGAACGTGAGGTCATGGTCGACGAACTGGCCGAAATACGTATAGCCTGCGGGCATCCAGAGATTTTCCTCCGGATCGGGACCGTCCTTCACCGTATCGGGGTCACCCTTCATTAGGCCGGCGAGCACGAACAGCTTGTGGATGTCGTAGCCTGTGTGATCGGGCGTCAGCAGCGATGTGAACTGCTGTTCACGCGTGCCGACGGCGCCGTGGCCCGAGGGCATGTTCACGGGAGCCGGGATTGACGGCTTCGAAGTCGAGACCGTCACCGGCGGACTTTGATCGGCCATAAAATGCCTCGTTACAAGGACCGCGCGCCTACTATCTTTCGAAGACAACCATTTGCCAACATCATCTTTTTGTCTAAGTCGAAAGTATTACCCGTATTGTTTAAATTGCACTTATCGTTCGAAAATCAAAACTCCTTGAAGGCGAAGGGCGAAAGGCTGCGGGCGCTCTCGTCAACGTCGAGCGGGCGCAGGGCCGGGGGCGCCGCGCGCTGCGGGCAGTTCGGGCGCTCGCACAGCCGGCAAGAGACGCCGATCGGCGTGGCCTCCGGCGTTGCCAGGTCGAGCCGGCGTGCGTAGACGAGCCGGTGCGCGTACTTGATCTCGCAACCGACCGCCAAAGCGAAGCGCGGGGCGATGGCGCCGTGCGGGTTGATGGCGCGGCGCACGGTGCGGGCGATCGAGAACCATTGCGCGCCTTCGGGCAGCTCGACGATCTGGGTCAGGATGCGGCCGGGCTCGGCGAAGGTCGCGTGGATCGACCACAAGCCGCAGGTGCCGCCGGCCTGCGCGAAGGGAAAGCGCCCCGCCGAGAAGCGTTTCGACACGTTGCCGGCGATATCGACGCGCAGGAGAAAGAACGGCACGCCCCGCGCGGTCGCCCGGCCCAGCGTGGTGAGCCGGTGCGCCACCTGCTCGAACGAGGCGCCGAAGCGCGCCGCCAGCACCTCCATGTCATAGCCCGTCGCCTCCGCCGCATCGTGGAAGCGGGCGTAGGGCATCATCACTGCGCCGGCGAAATAGTTGGCCAGCGTCACCCGCAGCAGGCGGCGCGCGGTGTCGTCGTTGGGCTCGAGCCGGGCACAGGTCGCGTTGACGAGCTGGCCGTGCTCGGAGATCGCCAGCTGGTAGGCGACCTGGAAGGTGCGGCCGGGCTGGTCCATGATTTCGGAGATCAGCAGCTGGCGGCGGTGCAGGTCGTAGAATCTGAGCCGGCCACCCATGACGTCGACCGGCAGCAGGCGGACGCGGATGCCGTGCTGCGCTCGCAGCCGCT
The DNA here is from genome assembly GCA_964246205.1 of uncultured Beijerinckiaceae bacterium. Classification (GTDB taxonomy): domain Bacteria; phylum Pseudomonadota; class Alphaproteobacteria; order Rhizobiales; family Beijerinckiaceae; genus RH-AL1. The sequence continues at coordinate 5,801 of CAXTQM010000129.1, forward strand.
CCGACATGACGTGGAACGGCTCGGGACCTTCCAGCGCCAGGTCGGAAGCGAAGGCCTCGGCGAGTGCGTCGATCTCGGGGAAATGGTTGCGATTCTCCTGGAGGATCGCCCGAACCCGCTCGATCGGCCCGTCTCCCACCAGCACCTCGGTGCGGTCGGGGTCGGCCGAGGCCAGCACGCGGGCCTCGTTGGCGTCGCGCGCGCCGGCATAGGCGGCGTAGAGCCGGCGCATCGCCGCGACGACGGAGGGCGCGTATTCCGCCGCGTCGTGCAGCTCGGCGCGCGCTACCGGCAGGTCGCGGAAGATCGGGTCCGTCAGGATCTGCTCGATGCCCTCGACCGCGGCGTCGGCCTGGTCCTCCATGAACTCGCGCGGATCGATGCCGTAGGCCTCGGTCAGCCGCGCCAGCACCGGTACGGTGATCGGGCGCTGGTTGCGCTCCATCAGGTTGAGGTAGGACGGCGAGACCGCGAGTTCGTCGGCCATGCGCGCCTGGGTCAGGCCGCGCTCGCGACGCAGCCGCTTGAGACGCGGCCCGGCCAGGATCTTGCGGGCGGAAGAGAGCACCGCATCAGGCATGTCGTTTTGTTTACCGCGTTACAAAGTCGGTGTGTAAAGCTTACACACAATGACGCTATTGCGTCGAGCATTGCCTTGCATCGAGGCGGCCGATGGTGATTTTAGCGCCTTATCGCAGGCGCCTCACGTGGGAATGGCGCGGCGCTCTTCCGTTCTACGGTGCAAACGGAGGAGGCGTGCGGGTCTCGCCACCTGAAGGAGCAACACCTTGTCGTACCAGGATTTCGTTTCGCAATCGCAGAAGCTCATCGACGCCAACGGTACGTGGAACGGCATCGAGGCCGAGAGCGTCGCCCGCATGCGCCTTCAGAACCGCTTCCTGACCGGCCTCGACATCGCCCGCTACACCGCCGGCCTCATGCGCCGCGACATGGCCGCCTATGACGCCGACCCGGCAAAATACACGCAGTCGCTCGGCTGCTGGCACGGCTTCATCGCCCAGCAGAAGATGATCTCGATCAAGAAGCATTTCGGCACCACCAAGCGCCGCTACCTTTACCTGTCCGGCTGGATGGTGGCGGCGCTGCGCTCCGAGTTCGGCCCGCTGCCCGACCAGTCGATGCACGAGAAGACGTCGGTGGTCGACATCATCTCCGAGCTCTACAGCTTTCTGCGCCAGGCCGACGCGCGCGAGCTCGGCGACCTGTTCCGCCAGATCGACGCCGCCCGGATGCGCGGCGATACCGAGGCGGAAACGCTGCTGATC
>CAXTQM010000130.1:0-7069 GCA_964246205.1 uncultured Beijerinckiaceae bacterium
AGCCGCCGCTGGCGCGCGACCTCGCGGCCTGCAAGCGCGACGCGCTCGTGGCCGACATCGTCTACACGCCGCTGGAAACGCCGCTCGTCGCCGCCGCGCGGGCGCGCGGGCTGCGCGCCGTCGGCGGCCTCGGCATGCTGCTGCACCAGGCGGCCCCTGGCTTCGCCCGCTGGTTCGGCGTCGTGCCGACGGTCACGGCCGATCTGCGCGCGCTGGTCGAGGCGGACATCGCCAAGCCGTCCGGCAGCGCATACAACCGTACGACCGAGAGGCAGAGCTAGAGCAGCGCTTCGATCGGCTCGACCAGAGCCGCGGGTTTGGTCGTTGGCGCGTAGCGTCCGGTCACGTGCCCCTGGCGATCGACTATGAACTTGGTAAAGTTCCACTTGATGCCGGAGAGGCCGAGCAGGCCGCTTTTCTGCTGCTTCAACCAGGCGAACAGCGGGTGCGCGCCGACGCCGTTGACGTCGACCTTGGCGAACATGGGAAAGGAGACGCCGTAGTTCGCCTGGCAGAAGCCGCCGATGGCCGCGGCGTCGCCTGGCTCCTGGTTGCCGAACTGATTGCAGGGGAAGCCCAGCACGCTGAAGCCGCGCGGGGCGAAGCGCTTCTGCAACGCCTCGAGCCCCTCGTATTGCGGGGTGAAGCCGCACTTGCTCGCGGTGTTGACGACGAGCAGCACTTCGCCACGCCATCGCTCCAGGCTCTGCGGCGTGCCGTCGAGCCGCGGGGCGGAGAAATCGTAGATCATGGCATCGCTCCGCAGGTCGGGGCTGCGCCGTCAGGCAGCGCCAGGATGACGATGTGGCGCGCGCCATGGGCATCGCTGAGCAGCCCCTCGAGCTCGCGGTCCTGCGCGCGGCCCTGAAATTCGATCAGCTCGGTGTCGGTGCGCAGCTTGAAGAAGAAGCGACGCGACACAAAGGCGAGGTTGTCGTCGCGCGTGTCGAGCTTGCCGAGGTCCGCCCGCTCGAAGGTGACCACCGGCCCCTTGGGCGAATCCTTGACGGTGATCGCGTTGGGATCGCCCGGCGGCGGGCAGGTCGTGGCATAGCGTAGCGGCAGGGTCGCGCGGGGCGTCGCCGAAGCGGCTGCCGGCCCGGCCAAAGCGAGCCCCGCGAGCAGGAGCGCCTTACGGCAAAGAACAGCCTTCATTGTCCCTCCATCTGCGCGTGTCTACAAAGGCCCATGACGCGCGCCAAGGCCAAGACAACAGATGATCCAGCTGCCGGCTATCGCGCCCTCGTCGCCGAGATCGCCGAGCACGACAGGCGCTACCACACCGAGGATGCGCCGACGATCTCGGACGGCGACTACGACGCGCTGCGCCGCAAGCTGGTGGCGATGGAGGCCGAGCATCCAGAGTTCGTCGCCGACACCTCGCCCTCCAAGCGCGTGGGCGCGCGTCCGAGCGAGAAGTTCGCAAAGGTGCGGCACGAGGTCGGTATGCTGTCGCTCGGCAACGTCTTTGCCGACGACGAGGTGGAGGAGTTCTGCGTCCGGGTCCGCCGCTTTCTCGGCATGAAGCCGGACGAGGCGCTGGCCTTCGTCGCCGAGCCAAAGATCGACGGGCTCTCGTGCTCGCTGCGCTACGTGGACGGCGAACTGGTGCAGGCCTCGACCCGCGGCGACGGCCAGGAGGGTGAGGACGTCACGGCGAACGTGCGCACCATCGGCGAGATCCCGCACGCGCTGAAAGGCAAGCCGCCGGGCGTGCTCGACGTGCGCGGCGAGATCTACATGACCAAGGACGGTTTTGCCGGCATCAACGCCCGCCAGGCCGTGGCCGGCAAGCCGCTCTATGCCAATCCACGCAACTCCGCCGCCGGCTCGTTGCGCCAGCTCGATCCCGCCGTCACCGCGGCGCGGCCGCTGCGCTTCTTCGCCTATGCCTGGGGCGAGGCCAGCCATCCGCCGGCAGACACGCAGATGGGCATGGTGGAAGCTTTCGCTCGCTTCGGCCTGCCGGTGAATCCGCTCTCGGTGTTGTGCCATTCGGCCGAGGAGTTGCTGGCGCAGTACCGCCGCATCGAGGCGGAGCGGGCGGCACTGCCCTACGACATCGACGGCGTCGTCTACAAGGTCGACAGCGTGGCGTTGCAGGCCAGGCTCGGTTTCGTGTCGCGCACGCCGCGCTGGGCGGTGGCGCACAAGTTTCCGGCCGAGCGCGCCACCACCGTGCTGCGCAAGATCGAGATCCAGGTCGGGCGCACCGGCTCGCTGACGCCGGTGGCGCGGCTCGATCCCGTCACCGTCGGCGGCGTGGTGGTGACCAACGCCACTTTGCACAACGAAGACGAGATCGCCCGCAAGGACGTGCGCGAGGGCGACACGGTGCAGCTTCAGCGCGCCGGCGACGTCATCCCGCAGATCCTCGGGCATGTCCCGGAGAAGCGGCCGGCAGACAGCAAGCCCTACGTTTTCCCAGCGACCTGCCCGGTCTGCGGCGCGCCGGCGGTGCGGGAGATCGATCCCAAGACCGGCCGCGTCGACGTGCGCCGCCGCTGCTCCAACGGCCTGCTCTGCCCGGCACAGGCAATTGAGCGGCTCCGCCACTTCGCCTCGCGCGAGGCGATGGATATCGAGGGGCTCGGCGACCGGCAGATCGAGCAGTTCTACCACGACGGTCTCGTCATGACGCCGGCCGACATCTTCACGCTGGAGGCGCGCGACAAGCGCAGCCTGAAGAAGCTCAAGGACCGCGAGGGCTACGGCGACTCCTCTGTCAAGAACCTCTTTGCCTCGATCGACGAGCGCCGCACAGTGCCGGTCAACCGGCTGCTGTACGCGCTCGGCTTACGCTTCGTCGGCCGCACCAACTCGGCGCGGCTGGCGCGGCGTTACGGCAGCTTCGCGGCGATCCGGGCCATCGGCAAGACCGCCGCCGACCCCGGATCCGAGGCACATGCCGAACTGATCGACATCGAGGGGATGGGCGCGGCTGCTGCCGATTCCCTAGCTGCTTTCTTTGCCAAGCCGGAGAACGAGCGTTTTGTCGACGATCTAGTCGCGCAGGTGATCGACGTGCCGATGGAGGCGGTGGCCAGCACGAGCCTGGTGTCAGGCAAGACGGTCGTGTTCACCGGCACGCTGGAGAATCTGACGCGCGACGAAGCCAAGGCCCAGGCCGAGCGCCTCGGCGCCAAGGTCGCCGGCTCGGTGTCGAAGTCGACCGACATCGTGGTGGCCGGTCTGAAGGCCGGCTCCAAGCTGAAGAAGGCAGCGGAGCTCGGGGTGGAAACCCTGACCGAATACGAGTGGTTGGCCCGCATCATCGGTGAGCCGCCGCCGGCTCCTGACGAAACGAACGACGAAGCATAGCGAGGACATCCGACCTTCACCGCCGAGCGAGCAGGAGCCGGTCATTCACGCACACCGCTGCGCTTGTCGGTCTTTGCCTTCGAGATCTTCCCACGTGCACATCAGGACGCCCGCATCGCGAGGCCTCGATCTAAACCCAGCCCGCCAACTCGCGTCTCAGAATGTCTTCCAGCACTCGCATGCCGTCCTCGCTGTCGTTGAGGCACGGCAGCGCTGCGAAATGATGGCCGCCGTTCTCCTCGAAATACTCGCGGTTTTCTTCGCCGAGCTCCTCGATCGTCTCGAGGCAATCGGCCGAAAAGCCCGGCGCCACGACCGCCATGGTCTTTACACCGGCCTTTGCCATGTTTTTGATGGTGACATCCGTATAGGGCTGCAGCCATTCAGCGGGGCCGAAGCGGCTCTGGAAGCTGATCCGGAACTGGTTCGCATCCATCCCCATGGCGTGGCGCAGGCGCTGCCAGGTTTCGATGCACTGGCGCATGTATGGGTCGCCCTTGTCGATGTACTCGCGCGGCACGCCGTGGAACGAGGCCAGCAGCACCTCCGGCTTGAAGGAGAGCTTGGCAACCTCGGTACGGATCGAGCGCGCCATCGCGTCGATGTAGGCTTGGCTGTCGTGGTAGGGGTGGGCGACGCGCATTGTCGGCTGGAAGCGCATGGTCTCCAGCGCCTCGAAGGCCTTGTCGCAGACCGTCGCCGAAGTCGCTGCGGCGTACTGCGGATAAAGCGGCACCAGGAGGAAGCGGTCGCAACCCTGCTTGATCAGGTAGTCGATGCCGGCCTTGATCGAAGGATTGCCGTATCGCATACCCCAATCGACCACGACCTCCCGGCCGCCCTGCTCCAGGCCGCCGTCCTTCAGCCAGGCGGTCAGCCTGTCGGCCTGGTTGCGGGTGATGGTGCGCAGCGGGCTTTCGTCCTGCTCCTTGTTCCAGATTGAGGCGTAATCCTTGCCCTTTGCCTGCGGCCGCACCGACAGGATGATGAGGTTGAGGATCGGCCACCACAGCAGCCGCGGCGTCTCGATCACGCGACGGTCGGACAGGAATTCCTTGAGATAGCGGCGCATCGAGAAGTAGTCGGTGGCATCTGGCGTGCCGAGATTGACCAGCAGCACGCCGGTCTTGGCGCGTGGCAGCACCAGCGGCGCGCGCTCGACTGTCGCCGCGGGGCTCGGAGCCGGCGGGGAAGTCGGCACCGCCGGGGGTAGAGCCGGCTTGTGCAAGGCGATGACGTCCGCGGACACGGGTGTTCCTCTTCGCGGCAAGGCCGCTCACGACGATCGGGCTGTGTATAGGTACAAGTGTAAGGCCCGCGGCAGCCCATGTCATGTGCGGCGCGCGGGCGCGGGTGCCCTCTCGAAAAGTCGCCGGAAATCTTCAGCCCAGCGCCATCGGTCCCAGGTGCGGGTAAAGCCGCGCATCCTCGGCCATCGACTCCTTGAGCGCCTCGAACAGCGTCAGCAGGTCGATGCGCTGGATCACCGGCTCGGCGGCGATCTCATCGAGCGCGCCGGGGGGCTTCAGCGAGGCGTCGCGCGCCTCCATCACGGCCAGCAAGTAACAGCCGGCCGAGATAAGGCTGAAGGCGCGCAGCAGGCACATGCGCTCCCAGGTGTCGGGATCACGATGCTCGGCGTCGATCATGGCGAGCACTGCCGCGACTTCGCCGAGCGCCTGGGCCTTGTCGGCGTTGCGGGTTTGCAGCCGGTCGTCGAGGGTTGTCATTTCTCGGTCAACTTCAATTCGATGCGGCGGTTCTTGCGCAGGTCGTCGTCGCTCGTGCCGGTGTCAATCGGCGAATATTCGCCAAAGCCCGCGGCGACGAGGCGATGCGGGTCCACCCCCTTCGACGCGAGGTAGAGTACCACCGCTATGGCGCGGTCGGCAGACAGCTCCCAGTTCGAGGCAAACTGCGCCGAGTGCATCTTGCGGGCATCGGTATGGCCGTCGACGCGCATGACCCAGTTGATGTCGGGAGGGATCTCTCGCTCGAGCTGGATCAGCGCGGTGGCGAGTTGGTCGAGCTCGACGTCGCCGGCCGGATTCACCGCCGCCTGGCCGGAGTCGAACAGGATGTCGGACTGGAACACGAACCGGTCGCCGACGATGCGGATGCCCGGGCGGTCGCCGAGGATCTGGCGCAACCGGCCGAAGAAGTCGGAGCGATAGCGGTTCAGCTCTTGCACCCGCTGCGCCAACGCCACGTTCAGCCGTGAACCGAGGTCGGCGATCTTCGCCTGACTCGTCTTGCCCTCGCTCTCGGAGGCGGCCAGCGCGTCCTCGATGGCGGCGAGCTGGCGGCGCAGCGCCGCGATCTGCTGGTTCAGCACGTCGACCTGCGACGAGGCTCGGGCGGACAGCTCCTTCTCCTTCGAGAGTTCGGCGCTAGCCGATGCCGCTGCGCCGCCAGCCCCGGCGGCCTGCGCGTTGGAGGAGTCAATCAGGCCCTGCAGGCGCGCCTTCTCCTTGGTCGCGCTCGCCAGCGTCGCGGTCAGCGAGGCCTGGCTACCCTCGGCCGATTGCTTGCCGGCCCGCTCGAGCGCTAGCAGCGAAGTCAGCTCCTCGACCTGTCGGTTGAGCTTGGTCAGCGCCGTGTCCTTGCCCGTCACCTCGCGGGCGAGGAAGAACTGCGCCAGCATGAACACGGAAAGCAGGAAGATGATGGCGAGCAGCATCGTCGACAGCGCGTCGACGAAGCCCGGCCAATAGTCGATTTGCCGCTGCCGACCGCGCCGCGCCGGCGGCATCAGCTACGCTCCGACTCGGAGGCCAGCCGCCGCAGCAGCGAGCGGATCTCGCCGTTCTGCTCGGCCTGAGCCTCGACCCAGTCGCGGATCTGCTGCTGCTCGGCGCGCATGTGCTGCACCAGAGCCTGGATGCCGTCGGCGAGATTGGCCATTGCAACCTGGCTTGCGCGCTGCTGGGTCAGGTCGGTGCCCGAGGAGGAGAGCCTGTCGAGCGCGGCCTTGAGGTCGGGCGTGCCGGCGCGCTCGCTCGACATGTCGATCGCAGTGTGCGCCGTCAGCGCGTCCTCCAGCTCGGTGTAGAAGCGGTTCTGCGCCTGCCCGGCCTGGAGATCGAGGAAGCCGAGAATCAGCGAGCCGGATAGGCCGAAGAGCGACGAGGTGAACGACACGCTCATGCCGGCGAGCGGCTGCGCCAGGTTGGTCTTCAGCTCGTCGAACATCGAGCCGGCATCGCCGCCGGTCTGCAGTGAGTTCAGCACGTTGCCGAGCGAGCCGACGGTATTGACCAGGCCCCAGAAGGTGCCGAGCAGGCCGAGGAAGATGAGCAAGCCTGTGAGATAGCGCGACACTTCGCGTGCCTCGTCGAGCCTAGTGCCAATCGAATCGAGGATGATCCTGAGCGTTACGGCCGAAAAGCCCGCGGTCGGCGGCCTATCGCCGAGCAGCGCGGCCATCGGCGCGAGCAGCACCGGGCGCCTGACCTCGGCGGCATTGCCGCGTGGTAGCGCGTTGACCCAGCGGATTTCGCCGAACAGCCGGAACACGTTGCGCAAGCCGAAGACGATGCCGACGAACAGCACGCCGAAGATCAGCCCGTTCAGACCCGGATTGGCCATGAAGGCCTTGGCGATCGTCCGATAGAGGATAAGCGCGATGAAGCCGACGAGGATAAGGAAGACGACGATGCGGACCAGGAAGATCTGGGGTGACGACAATCGCCTCAGGTCACCGGTCTCGGCCATCTCGAACTCGTCTCGGGAGGTCTCGCGCCCGCGC
>CAXTQM010000131.1:0-7046 GCA_964246205.1 uncultured Beijerinckiaceae bacterium
GTCAGGTGATGCTGGCGGTGGCGTCCAGCGCGGCCGGGCGCGCGCTCGATCCCGTCAAGCTGGCGCGCAGCTTCGCCGTCAACGCGATCGGCCCGGCGCTGGTGGCCAAGCACCTGCTGCCGGCCATGCCGCGCGGCGGGCGCAGCGTCTTCGCCGTGCTGTCGGCGCGCGTCGGGAGCATCGCCGACAACAGGCTCGGCGGCTGGTACAGCTATCGCGCCTCCAAGGCCGCGCTGAACCAGTTGATCCGCACCGTCGCGATCGAGCAGACCAGGCGCGCGCCGGGCAGCATCGTGGTGGCGCTGCACCCCGGCACGGTGGCGACCGGTCTAAGCGCGCCGTTCCGCGGCGGCGCCGAGCGGGTGTTCACGCCCGAAGAGGCGGCGGGGCACCTGCTCGACGTCGTGGCCGGGCTTCAGCCCGCCGACAGCGGCGGCTTCTTCGCCTGGGACGGGACGCCGGTGCCTTTCTGAGCGGCGCCGTCCGCAAGACCGCGGCCGGTGACGTCGAGGACGCCGCGCACCGTGCGCTCGAGGGCGGCGGGCTCGCGATCAATGTGGCCGTCGAGCGCCAGCGACGCCAGACCGTGCACGATCGCCCAGCAGTGCAGCGCGACGATCGCGCGCTCGGCGGGCGGCGCCACGGTGTCCACCCTTTCCGCCAGGACGGAGAAAGCCGTCTCGCCTTCCGCCGACTTGGGGGCGCCATCCTTGGCGAATGCCGACCCGAACATCAGCCGGAACAGCGCCGGCTCGGCCAGCGCGAAGCCGACATAGGCCTGGCCCTGTGCCACCAGCGCCTCGCGTCCGGCCGCACCGGTGTCGGCGCTCTTGAGCCGCGCGGCGAGCCGCTCGAAGCCGACGCCGGCAACGGCGCCGAGCAGCGCCTCCTTGTCGGGAAAATGCCGGTAGGGCGCCATTGCCGAGACGCCAGCGCGGCGCGCGGCCTCGCGCAGACTCAGCGCCGCCGGGTCGCCACCCTCGGCGAGGATCGCCAACCCGGCCTCGACGAGAGCGTCGCGCAGGGCGCCGTGATGATAGGTTGCCTTCTCGGACGATTTCTCGAGCCTTGATGTTGACAGCGTAATCTCCGCGAGTATGTTTACATCGTACTCGCAACGGAGACCGTCATGCAAGTCGCTCCTTCCACCTCGCATCTAACCCAGGCACCTCCGGCCAAAGTGTCGGTCGACCTGTCCGCCTATCCCGACCTTGTCGTCGTCTACCTCGGTTTCCGCGCCTCGACGTGGCGCGGGCTGAAAGCCCTGCTCGGGATCGGCCGCGGGCTGAGCGCCCTGAAACGCGACGTGCCCGATGGCCTCCTCTGCGACGAACCGATCCTTTACGCGCTGAACCACGTCGGCATGCGCCAGTATTGGCGCGACTTCGACAGCCTGGAGCGCTTCACCCGCTCGGATCCGCACAAGACCTGGTGGAAGCAGTTCTCGACGGACCCGGCCGGCTCCGGCTTCTGGCACGAGGCCTATCGCCGCTCGGGCGGCATGGAGGCGATCTACCTCGGCATGCCCCGGCCCATAGGCCTCGCCGCCTTCGCCGCCGCCAAGGCGCCGGTGGGAGGCTTCATGAGCTCGCGCGACCGGCTGGCGGCGTGAGCCTGGCGCCGCCTCCACGCCGGCCCGTTGATCGCGAGCCATGCCGCCGCGGCCTTCGTCGCGGTCGGCCCCGGCGCGGCACAGCTCGTCGCGCGCAGGGGTACCCGACAACACCGCTCTGGGCTACGCCTGGGTGGCGCTGCTCGCCTTCGTTGCGCTGAGTTCGTTTGGCATTCACACCATTCGGCTTTGGGGACCCTTCAGCCCCATTCAATTGCTTTCACTGTTGACGTTGGCGTCACTCGTGCTGGCCGTGGACTTCGCCCGCAACGACCGCATCGAGGCGCATCGCCAATCCATGCTATGGGTTTACGCGATGGCGCTGGTGCTGACGGGGATGTTCACGCTGTGGCCGGGGCGCGTGATGCACGAGGTGCTGTTCGGCGCTTGAGATGGCCGATAGCTTTCTCAAAACTTCTCTCACGCCCGTGGCCGCGCTATCCCAATGAGCAGGTGATTCGTCGGTAACGCCGCGTTAACCATTGCGCGGCTTAGCTGCGGACCGTTGCGGCGATGCCGCCATCAGGGAACAGGGTCGATGACGGAATTTGCTCTCGATGCCCTCGATCTGGCCGCCCTGCTCTGCTCGCGCGTGTGCCACGACGTGATCTCGCCCGTGGGCGCCATCGCAAACGGGCTCGAGGTGCTGGAGTCCGAGAAGGATCCCGACATGCGCGGCTTCGCGATGGACCTCATCAAGAAGTCCACCGGCGTCGCCTCGGCCCGGCTGCAGTTCTGCCGTCTCGCCTTCGGCGCCGCCGGCTCGGCCGGCGCCTCGATCGACACCGGCGATGCCGAGAGCGTCGCGCGCAACCTCTTCGCCGACGAAAAGACGCGGCTGGAGTGGAACGCCACCCGCGCGCTGCTGCCCAAGAACAAGGTCAAGCTGATCCTCAACCTCGTGCTGCTCGCCGGCCAGGCGATCCCGCGCGGGGGCATCATCATGGTGGACCTCGAGGGTCACGACAACGCCATGACCTTCACCGTCACCGCCAAGGGCACCAACGCCAAGCTGCAGAGCCACTGGCCGCACCTGCTCGCCGCCGAGCCGGAAGGCAGCGTCGACGCCCACGGCATCCAGGCCTACTACACCGGGCTCGTCGCCAAGGAGGCGCATCTCGCGCTGACGGTGGCGATGGGCGAAGGCGCGGTGATCTTCTCAGCCGTGCCCGACGGCAGCGTCATGCCGGTCTACGACACCGGCATGATCGGGGTCGCCGCCCAGGTGGCGTGAGCTACAAAACTCTCCAAGCCGGACGAGATGCTTCCCTCATTGCGAGCCGTAGGCGAAGCAATCCAGGGGCAACACCGGAGACATCGACGAGCGTCCCCGGCTTCGCTCGAACTCGCAATGACGTCTTCCTCTAGTACAGCGGCCCGCCGGGCCGACACTGCGCGTCGAGCAAGCGCGCGACGAACGACCCGCGCGCAAATCTCTCGCCCTTGTGGATTGGCATCGGGCCACGCGGCAGTAGCATCTCGTCGTTGACGAAGCTGCGCCAATTGCCGTCGCGCTCGAGCAGGAAGGCCGAGCAGCGCGTGCCTTGCGCGCGCGCCGGCGCCAAGCACGCCAGCAGCACGGCCGCCGCAATCCAGGCCGAATGCGATCTAAACAAAGAGGCTCTCCCAAGAGACGAGTCGCGTTCGTCTTATGGCTAATTGAGGCGAACCGCACGCCCTCATAGAAATCTCGAGCGGCATCGGCCGCTTGATTTGCGGTGATTGCGATGTCCCAAAAGACGTTCGAGATCGGCCTCGTCATGGCCGGCGCAATATCCGCCGGCGCCTATACGGCCGGCGTAATGGATTTCCTGATCGAGGCGCTCGACGCCTACGAGGCCGCCAAGACGGTGGCAGAATGGGATGGACCCACGCATGCCGTTCGGGTGCCCTTGATGGCGGGTGCCTCGGCCGGCGGGATGACTTCCGCCATGGCGGCGCTGCAGGCGTTCCACGAGATGGAGCACGTGCGACCGGGGGCGCCACCGCCGGCGCCGGAGCGGAACCGCCTCTACAGCAACTGGGTCAGCCGGATCGACCTCGAGGAGCTGCTCAAGACGAGCGATTTCGACGGCAAGGAAGCGAGCGAAGGCGTCCGGTCCGCGCTGTGCTGCACGATCCTCGACGAGATCGTCCACGAGACCTTCACGATGAGCGGTCCGGCGAAAGCGCGGGCGTGGCTCGGGCGCGGCGAGGATCGTAGCGTTCGCGTGTTGGTGACGCTGACCAATGTGCGAGGCGTGCCCTATTCGTTCGAAGTCTTCGGCAGCGAGCCGCTGCCCTACCCGATGCTCAATCACGGCGATTACCTCGACTTCAAGGTCGGCACGAACCCGCCGCCGGAGGCGGGCGCGGCCGCGCTCGACATCGGACAGACGGACACGCCGGGGTGGGAGGTCTTCCGCACCGCCGCGCTCGCCACCGGTGCCTTTCCGATTGGCCTGGCGCCGCGCCGACTCAAAAAGGCCGTCGCGGATTACGACCATTCGTTGCGGGTCGGGCGCGACAGCACGACCGGTTTCCAGACGATCAAGCCCGACGGGATCATCGACAAGACCGACCCCTATGGCTTCGTTTCGGTCGACGGCGGCGCGATCGACAACGAGCCGCTCGAGATCGCACGTCGGCTGTTGGCGGGCGGGAGTGAACTCGCGAGCGACGGCGAGCGTGCAGACAAGGCCTTGGTGCTGATCGCACCGTTTCCCGCCGCCCTTGCCCTGCCGGAGGACGCGAGCGGCCTTCGCATCGTCGAGCTGCTGCCCCACCTCGCGACGACGCTGATCCAACAATCGCGCTTCAAGCCCGACGAACTGAGCAAGGCGGCCGACGAGGCCTTCTTCTCACGCTTTCTGATCTCGCCGGAACGCGACGGCAACGGCAGCCAAGAGTCGCAACGCTTCCCCATCGCCAGCGGCGTCCTCAATGGCTTCGGCGGCTTCATTCACGAAAGCTTCCGGCGCCACGACTACCTGCTGGGGCGCCGCAACGCGCAGGCGTTCCTGCGATTTCATTTCGCGCTGCCACAAAAGCATCCGCTGTTCGACGGAGTCGCCAATCGTGAAAAATGGTTCGTCCATGAACCATCGAGCAAGGGGCGACCTCTCGGCACCAGGAAGACCTTCGCGACCAAGACGACGGGCGAAGCGCGCGACTTCGGGTTGCCGATCATCCCGATCTGCGGCGATCTTGTCACTGAGATCGTGATCCCCGCCGCGGACCTCCCGAAGCCCGACGCGATCGATCGCGATCGGCTCTACACACTGATCGACGCTCGGGTCGAGAAGGTGATGGAGGTGCTCGTGGATTACGATCTCCTCGCCTACACGAAGGATACGCCGTTTGGGCCCGTGCTTCGCCTCGGTGCGAGGCACTACCTCGCCCATGTCGCGGCAAAGAAGGCGAAGGCGACGATCGACATGGCGGTCGCCGCGGTGCGCGCCGCGTTCGCCTGAGGCACGCATATCGGATCGCATCGCGACCCTCTCGCTTCAATCGGGAGCGTATGAAGCGCTACCGCCGCAGCGCCGTCAGCACGGAAAGGCTGGCGCGACCGTCGGGCCGCAAACCACTCTTCCCCTGGAAATCGGTGATCGCCTCCCGAGTCTTGTCGCCGATGACGCCGTCGATCTTGCCGGCGATGTCGTAGCCTTTCTGTTGCAGCAGGGTCTGCAGCTCGCGGCGAGCGGCGCGCGACAGGCCGGGGTCGTCGACCGGCCAGGGCGTCTGCAGTCCGGGCTTGTAGGCGAGACGGTCGGACAGCAGGGCGATGGCCAACGCGTAGCTCTCCGCGGCATTGTAGCCGTAGATCGCATCGAAGTTGCGCGTCACCAGGAAAGCCGGGCCGTTGGGACCGGCCGGCAGCAGCAGGCCGGCGCTGCCCTCGCCGAGACCGCCGCCGTCGATGCGGGTGACGCCGCGCGCGGCCCAGGACGACATCGGCTGCTTGGCCTTGCGGCCGGAAGCGCCGCGGTAGCCCTCGGGCAGCTTGACCTCGAAGCCCCAGCTCAGCCCAGGCTGCCAGCCCGCCCTGTGGAGGAAGTTGGCGGTGGAGGCCAGCGCATCGGGCGCGGAATGCACGAGGTCGCGGCGGCCGTCGCCGTTTCCGTCCACCGCCGTGCCGAGGAAGGTCGAGGGCATGAACTGGGTGTGGCCGAAGGCGCCGGCCCAGGAGCCGGTGAAGTCGGCGGGATCGATGTCGCCGGATTGCACGATCTTCATCGCCGCGAAGAGCTCGCCGCGATAGTACGCGGGGCGGCGGCTGCCGGGCGCGCAGGACAGGGTCGCCAACGACTGGATCACCGGCTTAGAACCGAAGTTCTTGCCGAAGTTCGATTCGACGCCCCACACCGCGACCACGACCGACGGCGGCACGCCGTAGCGGCTCTGGTCTTGTGCGAGATACTGCCGGTACTGCGCCATGCCGGAGAGGCCGTCCTGCACGCGTTCCTCGTCGACGAGGCCGGCGAGATAGTCCCAGATCGCGGTCTTGAACTCGGGCTGGTAGCCCTCGGCCTTGATGATGTCGGGGTTGGGCTCGATCCCGGCGGTGAGCCGCTCGAAGGTCTCGCCCGAGACCCCCTTGCTCGCCGCCGGCCCGCGCAGCGACGCGAGGCAGGAGGAGAAGTCGGCGCGGGCAGGCGTGGTGAGCGAGGCCAGCGCCAGTACGGCGCAAAGGCAGGCCGGCCTGTTCGACGTCATCGGACTGTCCTTGCCATGGGCGAAATCGCACGTCCCTCACCCGAATGATGCCAGATCGCGGCTTTTTCGGTGCCGAGCGCTGCAGCGCGGCTCACATCAGCGCCCGCAGGTGGCGGTACACGATGAGCCGCGACACCACGCCGGTCAGCACGGCGATCGCGCCGGCGATCACCACGATGACGACGTAACCCTTCACGTGCAAACCGAAGCTGCCGAACAAAGCCTCGACCTGCTCGCCGGCCGCAGAGGTGCGCCAGCGGCCGAGCAACAGGGCGCCGAGCAGGAAGAACGCGATGGCGCAGCCGCCGCCGATGGAGCCGCCGCGCAGGCCGAGCCGCAGGAAATGCTTCTGGAACTGCCGCGAGATGAAGCCGTCCGCGGCGCCGACGAAGTGCAGCACCTCGATGATCTCGCGGGCGCCGGCCATGGCGCCGCGGGTCGCGAAGGCCACCGCCAGCAGCATGGCGACGAGCACCAGGACGAAGACGACGATGCCGACCGCCACGGTGGCGTGCGCCATGGTGGCCAGCCGCGCCTGCCAGACGCGGTGGTCGTCGAGGCTGGCGCCCGGCACCTTGCTCTCGAGCTGGGTCCTCAGCTTGCCCGGATCGAGCGCGTCGCCCGGGGCGAGCTTGACCACGACGAGGCGCGGCACCGGCAGGTCGTCGAGGTCGAGCCCGGCGCCGAGCCATGGCTGCAGCAGCTTCTCGCTTTCGGCCTTGGAATAGGCGTCGAC
>CAXTQM010000132.1:0-7023 GCA_964246205.1 uncultured Beijerinckiaceae bacterium
CGTGGCCAATCGCGGGATCCCTCCGTTCGCACGCCGTACGGAGCGCCTCGATGCCGTCGTGCACCATTGCGGTCTGGCGCTGGGCGGCCGACCAGCCGCCAGGCTCGCCCGCCGGCTGATGCTGCCGGTCAGCCGGGACACGCTGCTGCGGATAGTGCGCCGGCGGACGGGCGCGACCACGGCCTCGGGTCTCCGCAGGATCGGGGTCGACGACTGGGCCTGGCGCAAGGGCATGCGCTATGGGACGCTGATCTGCGACCTCGACCGGCGTCGCATCGTCGATCTCCTGCCCGATCGCGAGCCCGGCACCGTGGCCGCCTGGCTCACGTCCCACGCCGGCCTGGAGATCGTCGCGCGTGATCGAGGCGGCGGCTACGCGAGAGCCGCCGCTCACGGCGCCCCGCAGGCGTGGCAGGTGGCGGACCGCTGGCACCTCATGGAGAATGCCAGCGCGGCGTTCCTCTCCGCCGTGCGCCGATGCATGTCGACGATCCGCAAGGTTGTCGGCGTGACGGTCGTCGACGTGGCGCTGCTAACCAGCGCCGAGCGCCTTCAGTACGACGGCTATTGCCGCCGCCGGGAGGCGGCCGACGCCATCCGTGCACTCGCCCGTGCCGGCACGTCGATCAAGAAGATCGCGCGGCGGACGGACCGGAGCCGCAACCATGTCCGCGAGGTGCTGCGCGGCGGTGATCGCGACGTGTTCCGATCCCGCATGACGATCCTCGCAACCTATCTCGAGGCGCTCGAGGCCGAGTGGAACGAGGGGTGCCGTCGCGGCGCCGAGCTATGGCGTCGGATGAGGGCCGTCGGCTATCCCGGCTCGATCCGGGTCGTTACGGAATGGACGACGAGGCGCCGGCGCGCCGAGACCGTCGGCGGCCTTGGTCTTGGCCGCGTACCGTCGGCCCGCCGCTTGGCCCGGTTGCTGACGGTCGATCGCGACAGCTTGTCGAAGGCCGACGCTATGATCGTCGCCGCGATCGAGAAGGATGTACCCTCCCTGGTCGTCGCCCGCTCGCTGCTGAGACGCTTCCAGACCATACTGCGCGCGAAGGCGACCGAGGACCTGACCGCGTGGATAACCGCGGCTCGCGAAAGCCATCTCGCCTCGGTCGCGACCGGCTTGGCCGCGGATCGCGACGCGATCGCCGCAGCGCTCGCCGAACCCTGGTCGAACGGCCAGACCGAGGGGCAAATCACCAAGTTCAAGCTCGTCAAGCGACAGATGTATGGCCGGGCGAAGCTCGACCTTCTCCGTGCTCGCCTCGTCGATCTCAACCTGCACCGAGATTGAGTCAGAGCCGAACTTTGCAGGCCGAAACACACGACGGCGGCTGATTGGCAATGCTGGCTTCAAGGGACCTTTTGAGGGGCTACTGCATCGATCATTTTGCTTAGCAAAACAGCGGGCGGCTCTTCGAAGCCCGACAACGCGAATTGACGGGCGGAACCCCAAATTATATCTGCTATCACTATAGACGCCTCTGCCGTGGCTGCCGTAGACTGAGCGATCTTGGCCGCCGTCAGACGCTCCATATCTACTAACGTGTTGTCTTTGATTATTCCGTCTTTTTTCATTGACCGAAAAAGCTCCTCTGTATGCAGCTCGGCTCGAAAGAAAGAGATGATGACATCGACTATCTCTTTAGGATTATTTTGATCCGTCCTGTCTACTTTGACAAGCCATGGATCAAAAATGCCATCAAAGCCCTCACTAAACAGACTGCTGGCTTGTGGAAAGTAATACGTAACAAGCGCAGGAGTAATGCCAAGATATTCTGCGATATCTTTGCGCATTATTTGTCGACGGCCTTCACGGACCAAAGCGCGAAAGCCGCTGATGATTTTTTCGCGCCCGAAACGTTCCGCGCTCACCGGTCTTCCCGCTGGCCTTTGACTAGCCACAACGCAATCCCCTGATCAGGCGATCAAACAACCAAATTCATCCGTCGATCACAACAAACAAATGAATTAAACTTAATTTTGAGGCTGAAATTGATGTTGCGTTGACGCTCTACAAACCTATATGTATGAAAAGGCAAGGGGTTCGGCACATACCTGCTGTACTCCTTCAGGGTTCGAGGAAGAGCCGCATGGACCGGTTCCAGCAGCCCGATCTTATCGCTGCGCGGGCTAAAATGCGCTTTCGCTCGTTGGCTGTGTCTGGTTCCAAGAATCCAGCGCTACTGACATTGGACGAAGTCCAACTAGTTTGTGAATACTCACTCGCAAGTATCAGCCGTCAAGATGACTTCGTGCTCCAGAGTCGCGTTCCACAGCAAATTCGTGATCGTTGATCATCCGCGCTTGTCCGGCGCGAGGAAGTTGCTTTGTCACAAATGGAACAAAGCCTCGCGTCAGCCGATCCGAGCCTGGCTATCTGCAGATACGACGATGATGCGCTTGACGCGCGGGGCCATAATGCGGGCGAAGGCCCGGACCTCGGCAGGATGGTCGAGCTCGACAGCTTGTGCGCCGACGTCCGTACCGCGGCGGAGGTCTGCAAAGGCCTCTCGCCAGATTTGACCGTTGTCAACGAGACCAGGGTGCGGCTGCACCTCGCCGACGTCGACTGTTTTGCCTTCCGAAAGCAGGCGGCTGATCTCGTGGACGGCCTCGAGCAGCGCTTCAGGAGCGAAGGGACGGTCGGCACTTGGTGCTCGGAAGCCTTCGGCCGCTACGGGCCGCAGGGCTCCGGCTTGTAGGGAGCGCTGCGCCGATGACGAGATGGAAGCTGCTTGCCTTGGCTTTTAGCGCAATGTACTTCGTTCCGTCTATGCGTTATACAGCGCTGATCGCGCTTCTAACGCTCATGATCGAGCCATAGAGGTCTATAGCGTCTGCGAGGACCATGATGCCGCATCGCTATCGCTTTGCATAAAGAAGTCTGATGCCGTATTCCGCGCATCGCTTGGGTATTGGCGATTGCAGTCAGCTGCGTTAGCTGGGACTACTCTCGCAGGAATATGGATTGTTCTGTTTATTCGCCGGCGTGTCAAAGGTTTCGTTCGTGAGCGAACGTCCGCATGATGATCACACCTGCTATTGCGCCGACAATGCCGGCAGTAAGTCGATCGATGCCGGGCCGCCGATTTGGGAGGGCAAAGCCGATTGTCTCAAGCGCAATTGCAGCCAAAGCAAAGCTGGCGATCTGAAAGCGGCTCTCGACGTGTGGGAACGCTAGCCGGGTCACAAGAGCCGCGGTGAAGAAGACGGTCAACTGTCCAAGGCGACCATAGAACCGCGATCTGGGTAAGGGTGTGAGCGAGTAGCCGACAACTCCGATCCACGAAGCCGCAGCAAGATAGCGCCACCAGACGGAGTGAAGATGAAAATGCATGACGCACCATCGCCTGGGCGAGTGAAGAAGTCATGCCGGCAGCCTACGAAGCCGCCGCCGTGGCCGTTTTCGCCTTGGTGCTCGCCACAACGGCGGCCTTTGGCGAGGATCTGGCGTGCCCCGTTCCGATCATGACGCCTGGCGCGGTCGACCCACACGTCACCTTGGCCGACATCTGCACCGGCGCCACGAAGGCGCGTCGGCACGTCTCGCCGGCCACGCGCGCCAAGGTGCTGCGCGACTACAGCGTGTCGGACGCGGCGAGCGTCGAAATGGAGCTCGACCACCTCGTGCCGCTCGCGATTGGCGGCAGCAACGCCGCGGCTAACTTGTGGCCGCAACCTGCGCCCGACTACGAACGGAAGGACCGCCTCGAGGTCGAGCTGCAGCGCCGCGTCTGCGCCGCCTATCGCACGCTGTTGCCGGCCGAAGCGGCGGTGGTGCTGGCGCAGGAGCAGCGCGAGATCGCCGAGGACTGGGTTGCGGCCGACCAGCGGTATCTCGGCGCGGAACGGTGAGCCCGCGCGACTACCCGACCACGCCTGACGGCCGCTACTTCGTGGTGCGCGGCCGGCTCTGGCGCAAGTCGAACCCTTTGCTTGAGCCTGAGCACCGCGAGGTGCTGGTTCGCGAGCTGATGGCCGCTCGCCGCGCTGTCCGCGATGCCCGCGGAGATCCTGAGAGGCTCGCGCAAGCCCGCGCCGCCGTGGACAGCGCCAAAGTGGCACTCGGCGAGCGAGGCGCGCCCTGGTGGACCGACAACGCCCCCGACTTCAATCGCAAGATGGCGCGCTCGACGCCTTACGCCGGTTGGTTCAGCGAGGTGTCCGGCGCCGGTGTCTAACCGTGAACGGCGTAGGCATAGAGGGCGAAGAGGATAATCGCGACGCCGGCGAGGCAGCCGAGCACGAAGCCGCGCATCGACGCATGATCCTTTGTCACTACAGCATAAGCGTTTTTCGTTGCGGACCGGCTGCGAAAATCTCGACTGACTTGGACAGGCGGCTTCATGGGTGCACCTCCGGATTGGGAAATGCCAGCATAGAACCTTTAACGACCTCTTGAGAGCTTCGGCATAGGCAGCGCCGACTCGACCCCCGGCAACCTTGTTCGCTATCCGTTCCCCCATGCGTCTGTCGGAATACCCTCACGTCGTGGTCCGGATCGGATGCTCCCGATGCGCCCGCAAAGGACAGTATCGGCTCGCGCGCCTCGCTGATCGGTACGGATCCGAGGTCGAGATGTCGACGCTGCTGACGCAGCTCTCCGGCGACTGCACCTTTCGCGACACGCGCCGCGGCTCGGCCGACTTCTGCGGCGCGTTCTTTCCGGACCTGTCGGGACCGCAGCCGCCTGAACAGCCCGGCGGCCGACTTCGGCCGAGGATCGTGGGCGGGCGAGCTGCATAAGGCGCGTCAGCGGCAGCCGCGGAGCCAAGCGTAGCCTTGGCGCCCGTCGACCTGAGCGAGGCGGCACGACGAGGCCCCGATCGGCGGAGGAACTCGCGACATCGGCAGCGGCAGCGAGTTCGGAACTATCGGGCAAGGTGACGACAGGCACACGCTCGGTCGATCGAACGAAGAGGTGCAGAGAGGCTGCGTGTGGCCGTCTACGCAGGTGCAGGAGCAGGCGGCGTATACGCGGCCCGTGGAGAAGAGGCCGAGTGCCACGACGCACAACGCCATCGCGCTCTGCTTACAGATCGCCCCTGTGCCGATCATTGGCGTGAATAGCTAGGGTTCAACGTCTTCACCCAATCGCCGGCCGAGTTGCCGGAATGATAGACCGAGCCGACCCGCTTCGACACGATGCCCTCACATCCGAGCGCGCACGCCTGAGCGAAAACAGCGGCGCATCCTCGGCGATGACCGAGCCGGCAACTCGCCAGCTCGGTCTGCTGTAGCCCTTCTTCGGCGCTAGGCGGTAAGCTTCAGCGGCTCCACCTGTGCAGCTGCCGCGGCCGGCGCGATCCAACGGGGCAGTGGCGTTGTGGCGAGGTCGACGCGTAGGAAGGTGTCACCGTCGAGACCTTCCCACAGGCTCGCCGGCAGGCGGGCGCGGCCGGCAGTCCAGCGCCAAGCTACGTCGCCCTCGCGTTCGACGACGTGGAAGCCGATGCAGAGGCTTGGGTCGTCGAGCGCCATCGCGCATGGCGCACCGAAGCCGTCGTCGATAACGAGGGCGGCGACGCATAGCCCGAGGGAGCGTCGATCCGGCGAGCCCGGGACTATGTCTGCGGGAACAGCGGTGTCGGACACGAGCCAGACGCTTTTGGCGCCCGCCGGCACGGTGAAGCGTGCAGAGAGACCGCGCACGGCCGGATCGACGCGCACGCCGTCGACGAGGAGATGGAGATCGGTCGGCCCTTGCTCCTCGAGCCGCCAGCCGAGTTTCTCCGCGCGCGCGAAAAGCTGCGTGCGCACCACGTCGACCACCGCGCCCTCGGCATGGAACGGGCGGCAGAAGTCGGCGTGCGTCGGCACGGGCGCGTCGGGCGAGGCGTCGAGCGCGACCACGCCGGCTTCCGCGAAGAACCCGCGGTTGCCCATCTCGAGGTAGCTCTCGGTCGGCATGTTCTCGGCGAGCAGGATGTCGTGACTGTCGAGTTCCACATGCCAGTAGGTGACGTGGTCGGCGTCCTCCTGGACGATGGTCGAGCCGTTGACCAACGCCACAGCCGGGATCAACACTTCCCCAACGACATCAACGCAAAGCGAGTGGCCAGGAGATACCACAAGGTCGCGCGCCGGACGATTTTCAGCGAAGGCGTGCGCCACGATGCGAATGGGCATGGCGCTAGCGGGATCATGAAAAGCTCGCGGATTGACAGTCCGATGGCCGATCCAGCGAATAGGACGGTACTCTCGCGAAGACGTAACCACGAGATCGCCGACGTTGATGTCCTCCACTGCTACATCACCGCGCGAAGTTGCGATTTTTGTAGCGGTGACAAAGCAGGGCGCCGTCTCATGGATAATGGCGTCTACTTGGTTCAGCCCTGCCACGATGTCTGGGATCGGATCCTTTGATGCAACAACATCAGCCTCCACCTTCGCAGAGGTCGCCCCGACAATCCCCTCGATCTGACTTATTTCAGTCGGTGAGAGAACGGCCGCTTCGTGCTCTATCAGAGCTGCAGCATCCGCTGCAAAGGTCGCAATACTATCTACGTTGGCCATGCTACGCAGGCTCCATACTAAACGCCGCAACGCACAAACCTTAGCGTTGCGTTAAGGCAACGTCTCCAATTTTCTGTGGAAAAAGCCTCTATCTTTGGGGATAAGACTACGAAGGTGGGTTGACACGGGTATTTCTGCTTCCGCTGGCCAAAGAGAGGAAAGCGTTGGCTTAGCAGGCGCGTCGATCATGCAGGCGCCGAGCGCCCGCATCTTGCCAGCGGGATCGGAGCCATGGAAAACGCCGACCTCTTCGCGCATCTGTCACACAAGCTCGGCCTGGCGCAGCACCGGGTCACGGAGGCGCGCCAGGCAGAGCGCCACCTCGGCCTTGATGCGCAGGGCCAGATGCCTTTGCCGCCATGATCGACGGGAGGGCACGTCTGGGCGGCTTCAGCATGCACGCGCCATGACGGTCGAAGAGCTTTCGGGCGTAGCGCAAGGCGTGGGGGATCGTCGTAGGCGGCCGCTGGACTGAAATGCTACCCGGACAGCCAGAAGTTC
>CAXTQM010000133.1:0-7020 GCA_964246205.1 uncultured Beijerinckiaceae bacterium
GGCCCAGGCGGCGGACAACAACAAGCAACGCACCGACATGTACGCACCCCCGTGCTACTCGATGCCAGTATCATAAAGGATAATTTTTAAGAGTAACGCTGCGTCTCGATTTATGATGAAGATTATGTTAAGAGGCAACCGGGTCAACATTGAAGTATTAAGGAGCCTGCCGTAGAAGATGCAGACAAACAGCTTCTTCGCGTCGTTTGATCGGCGCGTCGTCGCGTGCCGTGCGGCGAGCGGCTGCGTGCCGAACGAGGGGCTCTGTTTACGGGCGGCACCGTCCGCATCGGCGACCGTCAGGAGCGTGGCGTCCTGCAGCTCCGTCAGCTCCAGGCTGCCCTCGTCTTTCGGAGCGGCATGGCTGCGTCGTCAATGCCTTGAAGCTACACGCCTCCTCAAGAACGCATCTCCGCAGAGCTTCGACCGGAAAAACGCCACGCGCGTGCGGTCTAGGGAAGCCATGATTCCCGACAAACCCGATCAGCACGAGCCTTCGAAGCGACGCGCGCTCATCGTCGTCAACGCCAAGAGCCGGAACGGCCGACACGGCGTGGGCGCCGCGGCGGAGGTCTTCCGCGCGGCCGGCGTTGAGCTCGTCGAGGCCGGCTGCGCCGCGGGCGCCGAGATCGGCCCCTGCATCCTGGCGCATCGCGGAGAGGTGGATTGCGTCGTTGTCGGCGGCGGTGACGGCACGATCAACGCCGCAGCGCGCGCCCTGGTGGACACCGGCCTGCCGCTCGGCGTGCTGCCGCTCGGCACCGCCAATGATCTCGCCCGCTCGATCGGCATCCCGCTCGACCTCGCCGGCGCGGCGGGCGTGATCTGTGGCGGGCGCACGCAGCGGATCGACGCTGGCGACGTCAACGGGCACCTGTTCTTCAACGTGGCCAGCGTCGGGCTCGCCGCAGACCTCGCCAAGTCGATCACCACCGAGCGCAAGCGCCGCTTCGGCCGGCTGAGCTACGCGGTCAGCGCGGCCAAGCTGATGCTGGAGGCGCGGCCGTTCCACGCCACCATCCTTGAAGGCGAGGGCGCAGGCCAACTGAAGGCCATGGTGCGCACGATGCAGATCGCGGTGGGCAACGGGCGCTTCTACGGCGGCGGCAACGTCGTGGCGAGCAACGCGCGCATCGACGACGGCTTCCTCGACCTCTACTCGCTGGAGTTCGCCGAGGTGTGGCGCATGGCGCTGATGATCCCTTCGTTCAAATCGGGCGCGCACGGTGCGATCCGCGAGGTGCGAACCGCGCGCGCCGGCACGTTCGAGGTGCTCACCCGCAAGCCGCGTCCGGTGAACGCCGATGGAGAGTTGGTGACGCAGACGCCGGCCGTTTTCACCCAGCGCAAGCTTGCGGTGCGGGTCTTCGCGCCGACACCTTGAGTCGCGCGACGAAGGTTTCAACGAAACGTTCACGCCGCTCTTGGACAATAGAGCCATGCACGGCCGCTCCCCTCAACCCTTCGGCAAGCGCAACCGCATCGCTCCTGCCGCGGCAGCGACGACCCTACCGGCGCGTGCCGGCGGCGACGCGGACCCGCATCGCGCTTTCTTCGCCGCCGCGCGGGCCGAGAGCGAGGGAGCCACTCCGAGCCGGAAGGTCGAGGTCCCGCGCTCGCTGCGTGCCGCTGTTCTCGCCGGGATCGTGGTGGCCTGCGGCCTCGCCGGCCTCGACGCAACGGCGAAGATCTCGGCCATGCACGGCCTCGCCGAGGCGATGCCGGACCTGCCCGAGATGCGGCTGGTGATCCCGGCGCTGATCCTGCTCGCCGTGCTCGGCGGCGGGCGCTCCGCCGCGACGAGCCTGCTGCTGGCGCACGGCGCGCTGAAACGCATCGGGCTTACCGGCCATCTGGCTTACGCGCTCGGCGGCGGTGCGGCGGCGACTGCGCTGGCCGCCGCGCTAATGCTGATGCTGGGCCGGCCTCCGGCGCATGGCTTCGCTATCGACGTCCTCGCCGGCGCGGCAGGCGGCTTCTTCTACCGGGTGTTCGCCGGCACCCGGAGCGTCGCGTCGAACGCGATCCCGTGAGCGTGACAACCGGCGCCGTCGTGGGCCTGTCCTGCGGACAGGCTTCCGCCACGGTGGCCTGCCGCGGCGCCGAGTTGCGCAGCTGGCAAGTCGGCACCGCACCGCTGATCTGGGAGCCGCAGACCGACTTCTGGCCGGACACGGCGCCGATCCTTTTTCCGGTCGTCGGCTGGACTCGGGAGGCGCGGGTTCTCGTGGATGGCCGAGCCTACCCGCTCGGACTGCACGGCTTCGCCCACCACCTCAATTTTTCGGTACACGAGCAGTCGCTCAGCCGCGTCAGCCTCGTTGCAAGATCGGATGCCGAGACCCGCGCGCTCTACCCCTTCGACTGGGAGCTGGAGGTCGAGCACGCGCTCGCCGGGCCGGCGTTGACGACCCGCCTGACCGTGCGCAATCGCGGCACGGCGCCGATGCCCTACGCCTGCGGCCTCCATCCCGGCTTCCGCTGGCCCTTCGCCGGCGGCAGGCCGGAGGACTACACGATCACCTTCGGCGAGCGCGAGGCGTCCGCTGTTCCGGCAATCTCGCCGGACGGCCTGTTCACCCGGCATCCCCGCAATGTGCCGTTCGACGGCCGGCGCCTCGCGCTGTCGCCCGCGCTGATGGCGCGCGAGGCTCTGTGCTTCCTCGATGTGAAGAGCCGAAGCCTGCGCTTCGGCCACCCCGCTACCGGCGCCGCGATCGACGTGAGCCTGGAGGATTTCCCGCACGTGGCGCTATGGTCGCGGCCGCCCGGCCGGTTTCTCTGCATCGAGCCCTGGACCGGCCACGGCGACTTCGTCGACGCTTCGGGCGACCTCTACGCCAAGCCGTCCATGCGCCGCCTCGCGCCCGGCGCGGCGGCGCGTCACGCCGCGACATACAGCTACGCCGCGCCGGGTACGGAGATCGTCACACGCTCTTGATCCCGTCGCTTGTCGCCGACGCACGCGCTCGCTAACTCAAATCCATGGACCTCCCTCAAGACAAGCTCGACCTGATCCTGCGCCGGCACGACGAGATCAACGGCCGCCTCGCCGCCAGTCCCGACGCCACCACATTCGTCGCCCTGTCGCGCGAGCTGGCCGGGCTCGACGACGTCACGGCGGCGATACGCGAATATCGGCGCGAGGCGGCCGAACTCGACGGTCTTGTCGCCATGCTGGACGATCCAGCGCTCGATTCCGAGATGCGCGACCTCGCCGACGAGGAGCGCCGCGCCGGCGAGGCGCGCGTCGAGGCGCTCGCGCGCGGCCTCCAGCTGGCCCTGCTGCCCAAGGACGCGGCGGACGAGAAGTCGGCCATCCTCGAGATTCGCGCCGGCACCGGCGGCGACGAGGCCGCGCTGTTCGCCGGCGACCTCTTCCGCATGTACCTGCGCTACGCCGAGGACCGGCGTTGGAAGGTCGAGATCATGTCCGCCTCGGAAGGCACCGCCGGCGGCTACAAGGAGATCATCGCCGAGGTCGAGGGCGCCGGAGTCTTCGCCAAGCTCAAGTTCGAGTCCGGCGTTCACCGCGTGCAGCGCGTGCCCGACACCGAAACGCAGGGGCGCATCCACACCTCCGCCGCCACGGTCGCAGTGCTGCCGCAGGCCGAGGAGGTCGACGTCGAAATCAACGAGGCCGACCTGAAGATCGACACCATGCGCGCGCAGGGCTCGGGCGGCCAGCACGTCAACAAGACGGAGTCGGCGATCCGGATCACCCACGTGCCATCAGGCGTGGTGATCTTCGTGCAGGAGGAGCGCTCGCAGCACAAGAACCGTGCGCGCGCCATGAACCTGCTGCGCGCGCGCCTCTACGACATGGAGCGCCAAAAGCTCGACGAGGCCCGCTCCGCCGACCGCCGAAGCCAGGTCGGCAGCGGCGACCGCTCCGAGCGCATCCGCACCTACAATTTCCCGCAGGGACGGCTGACCGACCACCGCATCAACCTGACTCTCTACAAGCTGGAGAAGGTGATCACCGGCGAGGCGCTCAATGAGGTCATTGACGCTTTGACGACCGAGCACCAGGCGGCTCTGCTTGCGGCTCAGGGCGGATGATATTCTTCAAGCCGTCATCTCGCGGCCGACCAAGGCTCAGGCCTGGATGCGCACCACGTTAGGGTAGAAGGCGAGGTGTCCGGCGATCGCCGCCACGACATCGAGCGGCGTCTCGTAGGACCAGACCGCATCGGCCGCACTCTCGCCGTCGGCGTGCAAGGTAAAATACGAGGCCTCGCCCTTGTGCGGGCAATGCGTGTGCTTCCGCGTCGGCTCGAACAGGCTCATGTCGGCGTCCGCGCGCGGCACGTAGATCACCGGCCGACCGCCGCCCTCGACCAGATCGAGCGCACGATCGCTCGCCGCGACCTCGCGATCGCCCCAGAACACGCGCACCGTGCCGGCGTGCGGTGTGATGGTAATATGGGCCATATCTTGTGCTCGGCGGAAGAGGGCATGAGATGGAGCGGCAGCCGAACATGCCAAGCTGCGTCTGACTGCAGCGCCGCCATCGAAAGATTCTGCCTGCGGCGACAGCCTTCGAAGGCACCCGCGCGAGAATCGTCGCGTCACTCGGCTAACCGTTAAGAAACCGTTGCAAAGACCACATAAGCGAGAGGGACATTGCCGCCTCGCCGGCGTGCGTTCAGGAGTTTCGCGTGGCCAACACCATTACTGGCTTCACAGCCGGCGACCTCGTCCTCAGCCTTTCGGGCGATGGCGACGGCAGTGGCACCTACACCGACAACCAGGCGTCCGCGATCGCGCTCTACGAGTACTCAGTGACCGGGACGGCGACGGCCACCCTGGCCGGGCAGTTCGTGCTGCCGCAGACGACGACGATGAACGGCAGCGTCACCGAGAGCGCGATCTCCGGCGAATACGGATCGTCGTCCGAGGGTACCCTTCAGCTGTCCTCCGACGGCCAGAGCCTCGTGATCGCCGGCTACGGCATCAACGCCGCTACCTACAACCAGGCCGAGGCCGGCGACACCAAGACGACCGGCCCTTACGGCAGCAACGCGCTGGCGCAGACCACGAGCGTGCCAGGTGGCGCCTCCATCGTGGTGCCGCGCGTTGTCGCCGACATCAACGCGGCCGGCGTCGTCGACACCTCGACGTCGCTCACCAGCGTGTACAACCTGAACAATCCTCGCAGCGTCGCCACGGCAAACGGCACCAGTTTCTACGTTTCCGGCCAAGGCAACAAGGACGCGACCCAGGGCGTGTTCAGTGCCGCGGACGGCACCACCGGCAGCAATGCGACGCCGATCAACACGTCGATCGATACGCGCATTGCCGAGCTGTACAACGGCACGCTCTACGTCTCGCAGGACAGCTCGCAGGCCAAGAACACGGGAAACATCTCGTCCTACGGCACGTCGCCGACGGGGACGACGACGGCCACCCCGCTGGCGGGCATCTCCGGCACGGTCACGCTCGCCGCCGGCCAAGGCAATGCGATCAATGGATCGACCGGCACGGTCGATCAAAGCCCCGAGGGCTTCTTCTTCGCCAATGCCACCACGCTCTACGTCGCCGACAGCGGCAACCCGAAAGGCGGCACGGCGGGCGACGGCGGCCTGCAGAAATACACCTTCGCCAACAACACCTGGAACCTCGACTACACGATCTCGGCCGGGCTCAACCTGGTCGCCAACACGACCAAGGACCCGGGAGCGGGCGGCAATGCCACAACCGGGCTCATCGGTCTCACCGGCGTCGTGACCGGCGGTACGGTCCAGCTCTACGCGACCAATGCGACGGTCGGCGATCTCAACGCGACCTATCTCTACGGCGTCACCGACACGCTGGCGGCGACCACGGCCGTTCCGGGCCAGACCTTTACTCAGCTCGCCGCGGCGCCGGCGGACAGCAATATTCGCGGTGTCGCCTTCGCGCCGCAGGCCGCCGCGGTGTGCTTTGCGCAAGGCACCCGCGTCCGCACGACACGCGGCGACGTCGCCGTGGAGGCGCTTGCCGTCGGCGATCTCGTCGTCACCTCGGCGGGCGCGTACCGGCCAATCCGCTGGCTGGGCCATCGCACGATCGAGTGCGCGCGCCATCTCCGGCCCGACGACGTCATGCCGGTGGCTATCGCGGCGCATGCCTTCGGTGAAGGCCGGCCCGCGCGCGACCTCGTGGTTTCGCCCGGCCACTCCATCGCCGTCGATCTCGACGGCGAGGTGTTGATTCCGGCGGCGGCGCTGATCAACGGCACGACCATCGTGCAGGAGCAGGTCGACAGCGTCACCTACTGGCATGTCGAGCTCGAAAGCCATGACGTGATCCTGGCCGAGGGCCTGCCGGCCGAGAGCTACCTCGACATGGGTAACCGCGACTTCTTCGTCGGTGGTGACGCGACGGCGCTGCATGGCCTTCCCGACGCAACGATCGCCACGCACGCCGACTTCTGTCGCCCGTTCCACGCCGGAGGTCCGGTGGTCGCGCTGGTCCGCGAGCGCCTGCTGACGCGAGCGGCGGTGGTGGGCTGGAGCCTGATCGAGGACCCGCTCGCCGACCTGCACCTCATGGTCGACGGGCAGCGACTACAGCCGCAGATGCGGGGTTCGATTGCGAGCTTCCTGCTTCCCGCGGGCGCGTCGTCGGCGTGGCTGGTGTCGGAGACGCGCAAGCCCTCGCACCTTGGCGCTGAGGACGCGCGTGCTCTCGGTCTATGCGTCGCCAAGTTGGCGGTGCAGGACGGGTTCGGCTACGCAGCGTCCATGCAGGCCGACGACATACTCCTCTCCGTCGGCTTCCACGGCCTAGAGCCCGGCCCTATGCGTTGGACCGCTGGCCGCGCCCTGCTGCCCGCGGCCCTGTGGCAAGGCTGCGCTGGCGGCTTCTTCCTGCAGATCGATTTCGCCCACATGGCTCTGCCTCGCTGGCAGCGCACGACCGAAGAGCCGGCGGCGGCGGCGGCCTGACCTAGCGCGCCGCGACCGGCCAGCTCGCCTGCAGCGGGCCGGCACCGGCGATGCGGTCGCCCAGCAGGGCGACGCCGAGCGCGTAGCT
>CAXTQM010000134.1:0-6541 GCA_964246205.1 uncultured Beijerinckiaceae bacterium
GTGCTCCAGCCCGAGGCGGCGCAGACCGGCGAGCGCCAGCATGGTGCCGGCGAACTCGCCCGCCGCGACCTTGCGCAAGCGGGTCTGCACGTTGCCGCGCAGCAGCTGCGTCTCGACATCGGGGCGCATCCGCCGCAGCATCGCGCCGCGCCGCAGGGATGCGGTGCCCACGACGGCGCCGTGCGGCAGCTCGCGCGGCGACGCCGCCACCTGCGAGATCCAGCAGTCGCGCACGTCCTCGCGCGGCAGGTAGCCGGCGATGGTGATGGCGTCGGGCAGCCAGGTCGGCAGGTCCTTGGCCGAATGCACGGCGAGGTCGATGCCGCCCATCATCAGCGCCGTGTCCAGTTCCTTGGTGAAAAGCCCCTTGCCGCCGGCCTCCGACAGCGGCCGATCCTGGATGGCGTCGCCGCTGACCTTGATGACGTGGATCTCGACGGCCGCCGCGTCGAGCGAATGGGCGGCGCGAAGCCGGTCGCGGGTCTGGTGCGCCTGGGCGAGCGCGAGCGGGCTGCCTCGGGTGCCGATGCGGACGGGAGCGTCGGTGGGCATGGTCGTTCCTGGCAAAGGTCGCCCGTCCTACAAGCGCGTGGTGCGCGGGGGAAGGGCGATCGTGCGACCGCGCCGGACGTTGCATCGCCGCCGGCTCTGGCCGAAGGTGACGGCCGAGTCCAAGAGGCGGATCATGATCGCGCGTTTCACCGTCGTCGCACTAGCCGTGCTCGCCTCCGCAGGGGCGGCGGCGATCTCCGGCGCCCAGGCGCGCAATCGGCACGGCGGCGGGGACCATCCCTACGGCGGCGGCGTGCCCTATCTCGACGTGAAGACCTCCTGCTCGGATGCGCAGAAGTTCAGCTCCGGCAGCGGCGACAAGAACACCGCGTTCAAGGGCTGCATGCAGGACGAGACCAACGCCAAGACCGAGCTCGCCAAGCGCTGGTCGCAGTTCAAGGGCAAGGACAAGCAGGATTGCGTGGAGCAGTCGCGCCAACCCAGCCCCAGCTACGTCGAGGTGCTGACCTGCCTCGAGATGGATTCCGGCTCCATGCAGAACTCGCCGGGCGGCGGCAAGCCGATGCCGCAGATCGGCGGCCCGGTCGCGCCCGGACTGACGGGGCCCGGCCCTGGCCCCGGCGTTCCCAACTTCGGCGGCATGCCGCGCACCTGACATGGTCGGGGCGGTGGACGGCGTCGGGACGCGGCTCGCCGCGGTACGCGAGCGTATCGCGCGGACGGCGCACGACGCCGAGCGCGATCCCGCCTCGGTGACCTTGGTCTGCGTCTCCAAGACCTTTTCCGCCGAGCACATCGTCCCGGCGCTGGAGGCGGGCGAGCGCGTGTTCGGCGAGAACCGCGTGCAGGAGGCGCAGGGCAAGTGGCCGGACCTGCGCGAACGCTATCCCGGCTTGAACCTCCACCTGATCGGCCCGCTGCAGTCCAATAAGGCGGACGACGCCGTGGCGACCTTCGACACGATCGAGACGGTGGACCGCCCCAAGATCGTCAAGGCGCTCGCCGTCGCTGTGCAGAAGGCGGGGCGCTGCCCGGCGTTTTACGTACAAATCAACACCGGCGCCGAGCCGCAGAAGGCCGGCGTGCTGCCCGAAGAAGCCGACGCTTTCCTCGCGAGCTGCCGCGACGCGCATGGGCTGGCGGTCGCCGGCCTGATGTGCATCCCGCCGGTCGACGACCAGGCCTCGCCGCATTTCGCGCTGCTGGCGACGATCGCCGCGCGCAACGGCGTGGCCGGACTCTCGATGGGCATGAGCGCGGACTACGAGCTGGCCATCCCGCTCGGCGCAACCAACGTGCGGGTCGGCAGTGCGATCTTCGGCTCCAGGTGAGGATCGCCTTCGCGGCATGAAGGTTGCCTCGCTTTTCATCTAGCCAACGATGGAGACGACCGTGAGCGAACCTCTCGTCATCGTCGGTCAGGGCATGGCCGGCACCAAGCTCGTCGAGGAACTCGTCGCCCGCGCGCTCGGGCGCTACGCCATCATCCTCGTCGGGGACGAGCCGCATCGCGGCTACAACCGCGTTCTGCTGTCGTCGCTGCTCGCCAACGAGGTCAAGGCCGACGACATCGAGCTGAAGCCGCGCGGCTGGTGGGCGAAGAACGGCATCACCAACGTCTTCGGACGCGCCGTGACCGGCATCGACCGCGAGCGCAAGGTCGTAAAGCTCGGCGGTCGGGAGATCGCCTACTCGAAGCTGGTGCTGGCGACCGGCTCGCATGCCATCAAGCTGCCCACCCCCGGCATGGACCTCCCCGGCGCGATCACCTTTCGCTGGATGGGCGATGTCGACCACATGCTCAAAGGTGTGGCCCCAGGCCGCCCGGCCGTCGTCATAGGTGGCGGTCTGCTCGGTCTTGAGGCAGCCTACGGCCTCGCAAAGGCCGGGATCAAGGTGACGTTGCTGCACATCGGCAATCGCTTGATGGAACGGCAGCTTGATGATCCCGCGGGGCAGATGCTGCTGGAGGCGATCCTTTCCAAAGGCTGCGAGGTCATTCTCCATGCCGACACGAAGCGCGTGCTCGGGACGGACAAGGTCGAAGGCGTCGAGCTAAAGGACGGCCGCGTGCTCGAGGCCGATTTGGTCGTGTGCGCCGTCGGAGTTCGCCCCAACGCCGATCTCGGCAAGGCCGCCGGACTGGACGCCAAACGCGGCCTTCTAGTGGACGACCAGATGCGCACCAGCGATCCCGACATCTTCGCCATCGGCGAATGCTGCGAACATCGCGGCAATACCTACGGGCTGGTGGAGCCGGCCTACGAGCAGGCACGCGCACTGGCGCGCACGCTCGCCGGCGACCGCACCGCCGCCTACAAGGGCTCTGTGATCGGCACCAACCTCAAGGTCTCGGGCGTGTCCTTGTTCTCCGCCGGCGACATCAGCGGCGAAGGCAAGGAGGTGCTGCTCTACGAGGACCTACAACGGAAGGTCTACAAGAAGATCGTGCTCGATGGCGACAGGATTGCCGGCGCGGTGCTCTACGGCGATACTGCCGACGGGCTGTGGTACCTCGATATGATGAAAAGCGGCCAGGCTGTCGGCGCCATGCGCGACGACCTCATCTTCGGCCGCAGTCTCGCATCGCCGCTCGATGAGAAAGACGAGCAGGCGAAAGCCGCCTGAGGCGTCACGACAGCCGGTCGCACAGTCGAGCGCCGGCGCGTCGAAGCGCGCCTGTTTGCGTTACCATCACAGTTCCGGTGAGGTGACGACGTGGTGTCGGCTATCTCCTCGGGCTCCTTGCGCTCGCCAGATGCGGGTGTGAGGGTCAGGCTCCCGTTACGACCGCCGGTCGCGCCAGGCCGGTCGGAACGGCGTTGCGCGGTCGCAGCAGGAACGCCAGCATGCCGCCGAGGCCGACGATGGCCATGGTCGCCACCGTGGATAATGGCGTTCGGCCGTCGTAGAGGGTCGCCACCGCCCAGCCGGCGGCCGCGCCGAGGAAAAGCTGTGCCGAAACCACCGCAGCGCTCGCCGTGCCGGCGATGTGCAGCATCGGCTCGATGGCCAGCTGCAGCGCGTTGGTGTTCGACATCGCGCAGCCGGCCATGCAGACGAAGAGGATCGCCAGGAACAGCGCGACGCTGGTGCTGCCGGCAAGCGTGATCGCCACCAAAGCGACGGCACCGCCGCAGACCAGCGACAGGCCGGCGCCGAGCAGCAGCGCCGGTCGCACGCCGCGCCGGTTGAGACGGGCGCTGACGAGATTGCCGACCAGCAGGCCGGACGAGTTCAGCATGAAGGTCAGGCCGAACTGCATCGGCGTCAGGTGAAAGGCGCCAATCATCACGTAGGGCGAGCCGGAGACGTAGCCGAAGATGACGCCGAACATGGCCACGGCGATCAGCGCAAAGGCAAGCGAGCGCGGGTTGGCGAATACGCTGGCGTAGTTGCGCGCGACGTCCAGCGGCGCCACCGTCACCCGACGCTCGGGCGGCAGCGACTCGCCGAGCTTCCAGTTGACCATCAGCAGCGCCACCGCGCCGGTCACCGTGAGGAAGAGATAGATCCAGCGCCAGCTGCCGAGCACCATGAGCAGCGCGCCGATCGAGGGCGCCAGCAGCGGCGCGATCAGGCTCAGCGCCGAGACGTAGGACATCTTCTCGCGTGCGACCGGGCCGCGGAAATGGTCGCCGATGATGGCGAGGCCGAGCGGCCGCGCGCCGCCGCCGATGCCCTGGACAAAGCGGCACACCAGCAGCGCCGGCAGGCTGCCGGCGAAAACGCAGCCGATACCGCCGATGACGTAGACGGTGCAGGCCAGCAGAGCGACCGGCCGCCGCCCGTAGCGGTCCGACATCGGGCCGTAGAACAGCGGCGACAGCGCGAAGGACAGCATGAAGGCCGAGAGCGACAGCCCGACGGTGTTGGTGCTGACGCCGAGGTCGCGCGCCATCGGCTCCACCGCGGCAAGCGACATGTCGGTGGCGAGGGCCGACATGGCGCCGAGCAGGCTCATCAGCACGATGAACAGGAAGGACGTCGGTGCAGCCTTCAACGGACGTCTCGATTTGTGGAGCGGGGTCCCTTGGCATGCTCGAATCATGCGGCGAGCCGATGGCGCCACGCCTTCTCGGCCGTGTGCATCGCGTGCGGCAGCCATGCATGGACAGCCCGCGTCAGGCGTTGGCGGAGAAGGCTTAACCATCTCGTGACACCCTGTTCGCGCCTGCGAGACGCGACGGTGCCATGAACTTCAGCTTGATCGATGCGGGCGGTCTGTTGCTCGCGGCCACACTCGAAGCCGCGACGGTGGTGCTGCCGGGGCTCGCGCTGGCGCGCGCGTTCCGCTCACCGGCCGAGCCGCGGACGGGCTTCGGCGAGGGTGCACTCTACGGCCTCGCCCTGCTGCCCTGCCTCGTCAGCCTGGCGACGCGCCTCGTCGGCCTCGACGCCGCGGTCGCGCTCGACCTGGTGCTGGCGGGCTGCGGCGCGTTCTGCCTGCGGCGGTCCGGCATGGAGCGCCCGCCGACGGTCGCCCTCCTGTTGACCGCGTGCTGGCTCGCTCTCGTGCTTTTCGAATGGATCGACTTCGACACCGGCACGCTGCTGTTCCAGCCGCTCACCGCCTACGACGCGGTCAAACACGCCGCCACGACGCAGGCCATCGTCGCCAGCGGAGCGCCGCCGCGCGACGCCTTCTTCCTCCGCCCGGAGCGCTCGAGCTACTACTACTATTTCTACACGCCCGCCGCGCTGACGGTCCGGCTGTCGGGCGGGCTGGTCGATGCCAGGGCGGCCGTCGGCGGCCTCGTGCTCTGGACCGGGATCGGCACGGTCACCCTGCTGCGCTTCGCGCTGCGCCGCGCGCGTCTCCCGCTGGCCGCCGCGGGGCCACGCGCATCGCTGCTGATCGTTGCGGTGCTCGCCCTGGGCGGCCTCGACATCGCGATGGTGTTGCGGAACGCGCTGGTCGCTGGCGAGTGGCGAGCCGATCCGATCGGCTGGAACGAGCAGGTGGGGGCGTGGTTCGAGGACATCCTCTGGGTGCCCCACCACGTCACGGCGCTGATGGCCGGCGCTCTGGCGCTCGGCGCTCTCTGCGACGCTGTCGGCGAACGCGGCGCGCAGATGCCCCGGCCCGCGGCGTCCTGGAGGCCTATCACGCTGGCCGGTCTGGCCTTCGCCGCCATGCTCGGCCTGTCGGTCTGGGTGGCGCTGGGCTTCGTCGCCACGGCTGCGGTTTGGGTGGTCCTCCTCGGGCCGATCGAGCGGCGCTGGCGCGCGCTGCCGCCAATCATGCTGGCCGGTCTCGTGGCATTGCTGCTGTCGCTTTTCCAATTGCACGATCTCGTCGGCGGCCGCAGCGGCGGCCCGTTTCCAATCGCGCTCACGGTGCGCACCTTCCCGCCGCTCGACAGGCGCCTCCTGCACGGCGCCTGGCTATATCTGGCACGCTTGCTCGCGCTGCCGTTGAACTACGCCTTCGGCTTCGGCGCGATCGCGCTCGGCTCTCTCGCATTTTGGCGCGCACGCCGCGCCGGCACGATCCCGGCCAGCGGCGAGTTCGGCCGCGTGCTGGCCGTCGCCGCGCTCAGCGGGATCGTCGTAGCCACGTTCCTGCGCTCGACGCTCTACAACAACGATCTGGGATGGCGCGTGATGCTGCTCCCCCTGCTCGCCGGCACCGTCTGGACGATCGCGGTGCTCGACCGGTGGCTCGCCGACCGGAGCGATCCCGCCGTCGCCGGGCTGACGTCGCCGGTGTTCCGCCTTGCCTGCGGGCTGGGCTGGCTCACCGTGCTCTACGCCGCCGTGATGATGCGCGCCTATCCCTTCGTGCCGATCGACAACGACTTCCGCTTCATGGCGCAGGACCCGAAAGGCCAGCGCGCACTGCGCGTCGCCTTCGACTGGGCCGACGCGCACCTGCCGCCGGGCCGCGTGATGCAGCAGAGCCCGGCGGTACCGCGCGCCTTCGCCTTCGGCCTTTACGGGCGCAACCCCACCGGCGTAGCCGACGCGTTCGGCAGCCTCTACGGCGCCGACCCGACGGCGGTGGACCAGCGGCTCGCCGCGCTGC
>CAXTQM010000134.1:6551-7013 GCA_964246205.1 uncultured Beijerinckiaceae bacterium
GGCCGATCTTCACGACGGGGCTGAGCGACGCCGAGGTCGCCCGCCGCGCCGCGGGCAACGGCGTCGACGACCTCGTCGTCACCGCGTCCGATCCCGTCTGGGCCGATCCGACCAGCTTCGTGTGGAGGCAGCGACCGCTGTTCGCCGCCTCCGGCGTGCGCATCTTCGCCGTCGGCACGCACGAGGCCTCGCGATGACGACGGCGTTCCGCTCCGCCGCGAGGACCGCCTTTGCGCTCGGCGCGCTCTATGCGGTCACGGCGTTCGCCGGCCTCGTTCTGCTGTGCCTCGCCTTCGGAGCGGGGGTGCTCTCGGGCATCGAGATCCTGTTCTATCGCGGCCTCGTGCTCATTGTTTTCGTCGCCGTCGCGACCCACGCGTCCCTTGCGGCAGCGCTGCGCCGCTGGCCCACCGCGAGGCTCGGGGCGCGGGACGCCTTCGCCGCCGCCGCGCTGTCCGTGGC
>CAXTQM010000135.1:0-6982 GCA_964246205.1 uncultured Beijerinckiaceae bacterium
ATCAAGGTCGATCCCTCGATCATCGGCGGCATGATCGTGCAGCTGGGCTCGCGCATGATCGACTCTTCGTTGAAGACAAAGCTGAACATGATCAAATCCCGCATGAAAGAGGTCGGCTGATGGACATCCGCGCCGCTGAAATCTCGTCGATCCTCAAGGGCGAGATCGAGAACTTCGGCAACGAGGCCGAGGTCACCGAGGTGGGCCAGGTCCTCTCCGTCGGCGACGGCATCGCCCGCGTCTACGGTCTCGACGAGTGTCAGGCCGGCGAGATGCTCGAGTTCGAGGACGGCACCCGCGGCATGGCGCTGAACCTCGAGGAGGACAACGTCGGCGTCGTGATCTTCGGGTCGGACCGCGGCATCAAGGAAGGCCAGACCGTCAAGCGCACCGGCGCCATCGTCGAGGTCCCCGTCGGCAAGGAGCTGCTCGGCCGCGTCGTCGACGGGCTCGGCAATCCGATCGACGGCAAGGGCCCGATCAATGCGCAAAAGCGCATGCGCGTCGACATCAAGGCGCCGGGCATCATGCCCCGCAAGTCGGTGGACGAGCCGATGCAGACCGGCCTCAAGGCCATCGACGCGCTAATCCCGATCGGCCGCGGCCAGCGCGAGCTGATCATCGGCGATCGCCAGACCGGCAAAACCGCCATCGCTCTCGACGCCATGCTCAACCAGAAGCCGCTGAACCAAGGCACCGACGAGAGCAAGAAGCTCTATTGCATCTACGTCGCCATCGGCCAGAAGCGCTCCACCGTCGCGCAGTTCGTGAAGGTGCTCGAGGAGAACGGCGCGCTCGAATATTCGATCGTCGTAGCCGCCACCGCGTCCGACCCGGCCCCGATGCAGTTCCTGGCACCGTTCGCCGGATGCACGATGGGCGAGTACTTCCGCGACAACGGCATGCACGGCCTGATCTGCTACGACGATCTCTCCAAGCAGGCCGTGGCTTACCGCCAGATGTCGCTGTTGCTTCGCCGCCCGCCCGGCCGCGAAGCCTTTCCGGGCGACGTGTTCTACCTGCACAGCCGCCTGCTGGAGCGCGCCGCCAAGCTCAACAACGATCACGGCGGCGGCTCGCTGACGGCGCTGCCGGTCATCGAGACCCAGGCCAACGACGTGTCGGCCTACATCCCGACCAACGTGATCTCGATCACCGACGGCCAGATCTTCCTCGAGACCGACCTGTTCTACCAGGGCATCCGCCCGGCGGTGAACGTCGGCCTCTCGGTGTCGCGCGTCGGCTCCGCCGCGCAGACCAAGGCGATGAAGAAGGTCGCCGGCAAGATCAAGGGCGAGCTCGCCCAGTACCGCGAGATGGCCGCCTTCGCGCAGTTCGGCTCCGACCTCGATCCGACGACACAGAAGCTGCTCAACCGCGGCGCCCGCCTCACCGAGCTTCTGAAGCAGGCGCAGTTCGCGCCGCTGAAGATGGAGGAGCAGGTCTGCGTGATCTACGCCGGCGTCAACGGCTACCTCGACCAGATGGAAGTCTCGTCCATCAAGCCGTTCGAGGACAAGCTGCTCGGCGCCATGCGCACGCAGCACAAGGAGCTGCTGGAGCACATCCGCGACACCAGCGCCCTGTCGGACGACGATGCCGGCAAGCTGAAGAAGGTGGTCGAGGACGTCTCGAAGGGCTTCGAGAGGAAGGAAGACGACACCAAGGTCACCGCGGCCAAGGCGAGCGACGACAAAGCAGCCGGCGGCAAGAAGGCCGCCTGACCCAGGCCGCGCACGCGACCGCCAACGGATAGCTCATGCCCTCGCTCAAGGACCTCCGAAGCCGCATCTCCTCCGTCAAGGCGACGCAGAAGATCACAAAGGCCATGCAGATGGTCGCCGCCGCGAAATTGCGTCGCGCGCAGCAATCTGCGGAAGCGGCCCGCCCCTATGCCGAGCGCATGGAGAAGGTGCTGACGCGGCTCGCCACGAGCCTCGCCGGCGACCCTAACGCGCCCAAGCTGCTCGGCGGCACCGGCAGCGACAACACGCATCTGCTCGTCGTCGCCACCGGCGAGCGCGGTCTGTGCGGCGCGTTCAACTCGTCGATCGCGCGCCTGGCGCGCGACCATGCCAACCGGCTCAAGCGCGACGGCAAGACCGTCAAGATCCTCTGCATCGGCAAGAAGGGCTACGACATACTGCGCCGGCAGTTCCCCGACGAGATCCAGGAGGTCGTCGAGGTCAAGGCCAAGCAACTGACCTTCTCCGTCGCCCAGCCGATCGGCGCCAAGCTTCTCGACATGTACGACAAGGGCGAGTTCGACATCGCCACCCTGTTCTTCTCGCGCTTCGAGTCCGTCATCTCGCAGAAGCCGACGGCGCTGCAGCTGATCCCGCTGCCCGTGCCCGACGATGCCGAAGGCGCCGACAAGGCGACCGAGGGCGGTGCGGTCTACGAGTACGAGCCCGACGAGGAGGAGATCCTCGCCGAACTGCTGCCGCGCAACGTGCAGGTGCAGATCTTCCGCGCCATGCTCGAGAACGCCGCCTCCGAACAGGGCTCGCGCATGACCGCGATGGACAATGCCACGCGCAACGCCGGCGACATGATCAAGAAGCAGACGATGCAGTACAACCGCTCGCGTCAGGCTCTGATCACCAAGGAACTGATCGAGATCATCTCGGGCGCCGAAGCGCTCTGACCGTAGACAAAGGAACGACCATGGCTGAAGCCGCCACCAACAAGCCCGTGGGACGGGTGACCCAGGTCATCGGTCCCGTTGTCGACGTCAAGTTCGACGGCCACCTGCCCGAGATCATGAACGCGCTCGAGACGCAGAACAACGGCCAGCGCCTCGTGCTCGAAGTCGCCATGCACCTCGGCGAGCACGCCGTGCGCTGCATCGCCATGGACATCTCCGACGGGCTGACCCGCGGGCAGGAGGTCACCGACACCGGCTCGCCGATCACCGTGCCGGTCGGCCTCAAGACGCTCGGCCGCATCATCAACGTCATCGGCGAGCCGGTCGACGAACTCGGCCCGATCGGCACCGAGGAGCGTCGCCCGATCCACGCCTCCGCCCCGCCTTATGTCGACCAGTCGACGGAGTCGCAGATCCTCGTCACCGGCATCAAGGTCGTCGACCTGCTCGCGCCCTACGCCAAGGGCGGCAAGATCGGCCTGTTCGGCGGCGCCGGCGTCGGCAAGACCGTGCTGATCATGGAGCTGATCAACAACGTCGCCAAGACGCACGGCGGCTACTCGGTGTTCGCCGGCGTCGGCGAGCGCACCCGCGAGGGCAACGACCTCTACCACGAGATGATCGAGTCCAAGGTCAACGTCGACCCGCACGAGCACGGCGGCTCGGCCGAGGGCTCGAAGTGCGCGCTGGTCTACGGCCAGATGA
The DNA here is from genome assembly GCA_964246205.1 of uncultured Beijerinckiaceae bacterium. GTDB lineage: Bacteria > Pseudomonadota > Alphaproteobacteria > Rhizobiales > Beijerinckiaceae > RH-AL1. The sequence continues at coordinate 3,353 of CAXTQM010000135.1, forward strand.
ACGAGCCGCCGGGCGCCCGCGCCCGCGTCGCGCTGACCGGCCTGACCATCGCCGAGGACTTCCGCGACCAGGGCCAGGACGTGCTGTTCTTCGTCGACAACATCTTCCGCTTCACCCAGGCCGGCTCGGAAGTGTCCGCGCTGCTCGGCCGCATCCCCTCGGCCGTGGGCTACCAGCCCACGCTCGCCACCGACATGGGCGCGCTGCAGGAGCGCATCACCACCACCACCAAGGGTTCGATCACCTCGGTGCAGGCGATCTACGTGCCGGCCGACGATCTGACCGACCCGGCGCCAGCGACCTCCTTCGCCCATTTGGACGCGACCACCGTGCTGTCGCGCTCGATCGCCGAGAAGGGCATCTACCCCGCCGTCGACCCGCTCGACTCGACGTCGCGCATGCTGTCGCCGCTGATCGTCGGCGAGGAGCATTACGCCGTGGCGCGCAAGGTCCAGCAGACGCTGCAGCGCTACAAGTCGCTGCAGGACATCATCGCGATCCTGGGCATGGACGAGCTCTCGGAAGAGGACAAGCAGACTGTGGCCCGCGCCCGCAAGATCGAGCGCTTCTTCTCGCAGCCCTTCGACGTCGCCAAGGTCTTCACCGGCTCGGACGGCGTGCAGGTGCCACTCGAGGACACGATCAAGGGCTTCAAGGGCCTCGTCGAGGGCAAGTACGACGCGCTGCCCGAGGCCGCCTTCTACATGGTCGGCACCATCGAGCAGGCCGAGGAGAAGGCCAAGAAGATGAAAACCGACGCTTAAGGCATGGCGCTCAACGTCAAGGTCGCGCTGCTGCTGCTCGGCCTTCTCGTCGGCGGTGTCGCCGGATATCTGACCCGGCCGCTGACGGCCGAGATCCGGCTCGGCGACACTACCATCGCGTTCCAGGACAACCAGGTCTCGGCCGGCTCGTCCGGCATCACCGGCGGCACGGGCCGCCACATCCTCCTCTACACGCTCGCCGGCGGCGTGATCGGCCTCCTCGCCGGGTTCGCCGTCGACCGCCGCCGCTAAGGATTGTTGCCATGGCCGCCTTCCCCTTCGATCTGGTGTCGCCGGAAAAGCTGCTCTTCTCCGACGAGGTCGAGGCCGTGACCGCGGCCGGCATCGAGGGCGAGTTCACCGTGCTCAAGGACCACGCCCCGTTCATGACGGTGCTGAAACCCGGCATCGTGCGCATCACCGGCGGCGGCAAGGATGAGGAATTCTACGTGCGCGGCGGCTTCGCCGACGTCTCGCCCGAGGTGTTCACCATCCTAGCCGACTACGCGATCAAGATCGCCGACATCGACCCCGCCGCGATCGCCGAGGAGATCCAGACCGCCGATAAGGCGGCCGAGGACGCCAATGGCGACGAGATGAAGCGCAAGGCGCTGGAGTACCGCGACCAGCTGCTCGAGTTCCGGGCGTCGCTGGGGCGCTAAAGCGCATCGGCACGCTGGAACGCCAGGTTCATCCTTCCTTTGCTGCGCCGAGCAGATGGAAGGGACACGCAGCCGTCGCGACGTGCCGCGCCTGCCGACCGAACGGCTTCCGCTCTCTGCTCGATCCCTGATTCACGATGTCAAACAGCGGTGGTCCTCGCCGCAGGCGGGTTCCGGTTTTCGGCAGGCGGCGAGCTGACGGCTCACCGCATCGCAGTCGTTTGTGACAAAACCTTCGGTCCCGGACGCCGCGCGCATCCTCGCCTGCGTTTCGTGGTCTCCCGGCTCGATGGCCAAACCGCGATGGCTTGGCTGGACCGTTCGGCGGAAGCGAGCTTGACCGCCGGCCGGCTGTTTCGATGAAGGCAGTGGACCGTCAAACACGCACGCCGTCAATCGGCGCCGAAGTGCCGCGGAACGGCCGCGTGCAAGGTCACAGAGGACGAACCTGTACACTCGGAGAAAAATTTTCTTCGAACATCGATTGGGTTGCCGAAGGCGGACCTCATATTGTCGGCGCTGGGCGCAGCACGAGCCGAATAATCTCCGGGTTCGCGCCCTTGTACGAAGCTCGATCCGGTGCAGCTCAGCCCGGCTCGTCCTCCTCCTCCACCTCGTCCGGCGGCACGATGGTCAGCGTCCGGCCGGCGAGGTCGATCGTGGGGACCACGGCTTTCGTGAACGGGAACAACACCGTCTCGCCGCCGGCCGGCGGGCGTACCTCGACGAGGTCGCCGCCGCCGTAGTTCGGCACGCCGACCACGGTGCCGAGCGCCCGGCCCTCGCCATTCAGTGCCGCCATGCCGACGAGGTCGGCGACGTAGACCTCGTCCTCGTCGGGCGGCGGCAGCGCCGCGCGCGCGACGTAGAGTTCGAGGTGGGTCAGTGCCGCCGCGGCGTCGCGATCTGCGATGCCGGCGACGCGCGCGACCAGCATGTTGTCCTTGACGAGTCGTACGGCGGACAAAGCGAAACACCGTCCGTCGCCGGCCTGCAAGGGTCCGTAGCCGGCGATGGCGCGCGGCTCGCCGGTGAAGCTCTGCAGCCTGATCTCGCCGCGCACGCCGTGCGGCGCGCCGAAGCGCCCGACCAGGATCGTGGCGTCGGGCAACGGAAGCGCCTTACGCGGCGGCGTCCTCGCTCGCCGCCTCCGGCTCAGGTGCGGCGGCCTTCTCGGCGGCGGCGGCGCGGGCCTTCTCGGCGGCGGCTTCGGCGGCGGCGGAACGCTCCTGCGCCTTCTTCTTTGGCAAGCCCTTCTTGGGGTTGTTGCCCTGCTCGCGCGCGCCGACGCCCACCGTCTCGAGCAGGCGGACGACGCGGTCGGTCGGCTGCGCGCCCTTGCTGATCCAGTCGCGCGCCTTGTCGGCATCGACGACGAGGCGGTCGGCGGCGTCCTTGGGCTTGATCGGGTCGAACGTGCCGATGCGCTCGACGAAGCGGCCGTCGCGCGGCATGCGGGCATCGGCAACGACGATGCGATAGAACGGGCGCTTCTTGGCGCCGCCGCGGGACAGGCGAATCTTCAGGGACATGACGTCTTCTTTCTTCGGTTGGTTGGTTTGAAACGAAATCAGGTCGTTCCGGAGCGCGCGCTGCGCGAACCCGGAATCGATGTGCTTGGGCTTATCCGGTCAGAGCGGGGCTCAACGGTTTCGGCCTCTCGCTGCGCGAGCCCCGGAGTGGCGAGATGGAAGCCTCATCGCTTCTTCCCGAACGGGTTGAAGCCGCCACCGCCCAGCCCCGGCAGGCCGCCGCGCCCGCCGAGCCCGGGCATGCCCGGCATGTTCGGCATCTTGCCGCCCATCTGCTTGGTAAGCGCCTCGATCTGCTCGGGCGTGGGCTCGGGCATGCCGCCGCCACCCATGCCGGGCAGTCCGCCCATGCCGCCGAGCGCCTTGGCCATGCCGGCCATCTTGCCGAGGCCGCCGAGCCCTTTGCCCAGACCGCCCATGCTCTTCATCATGTCGGCCATCATGCGGTGCTGCTTCAGCAGCTTGTTGACGTCCTCGACCTTCATGCCGGAGCCCGCCGCGATGCGCTTCTTGCGGCTGGCCTTCATCAGGTCGGGGTTGCGGCGCTCCTTCGGCGTCATCGACGAGATGATCGCGCGCTGGCGCTTGATCATCCTGTCGTCGATGCGGCCGGCGATCTGGTCCTTCATCTTGGCCATGCCGGGCATCATGCCCATGATGCCGCCGAGGCCG
>CAXTQM010000136.1:0-6908 GCA_964246205.1 uncultured Beijerinckiaceae bacterium
GCGCGGCAACCCGCTCGGCGGCGCGCTCGATGCCGCCAGCCTCGCCGCCGGCCGCCGCGACGTCGACAGGGCGCTGGCGATCAGGAGCGCCTCGCCGCGCGAAAAGGCGCTGATCGGCGCGATGGACGCCTACTATCGCGCCTACCCCGACACGATCGCGCGCGGCCGCGCCTATTCCGACAAGATGGACGCGGTGCACGCCGCTTGGCCCGACGACCCCGACATCGCCGCGCTCGACGGTCTGGCGATCATCGAGGGCGTCGACCTGAACGACAAGACCTACGCGCGCCAGAAGCGCGCCGGCGCCATCCTGCAGGCGGTCATGAAAGCGCATCCCGAGAACCCCGGCGCGCCGCACTACCTGATCCACGCCTACGACTACACCGCCTTGGCACCCGAGGCGGTGCACGCCGCCGAGGTCGAGGCCACGATCTCGCCGGCCTCCTCGCACGCCCAGCACATGCCGGCGCACATCTGGAGCATGCTGGGCGCCTGGGACCAGTCGATCGAGGCCAACCGGCGCTCCGAATACATCGCCGAGCCCGCGAGCGACCACGATGCGGTCAAGGGCGACATCGTTTTCGCCCACGCCTTCGACTTCATCGCCTACGCCCGGCTGCAGAAAGGCGAGGATCGCCACGTCGCAACGGACCTGGTGGCGTTGCGCGGCAAGGGCGGCCCGAACGGCGGCATGCCGACGATCGTGGTGGCGCGCTACGCGCTGGAGCGCGGCGACTGGCGCGACGCCGCACGCGTGCCGGTGCCGGCCAACGACCCTTTCGACGCGGTGCTGGCGCGCTTCGCCAGGGCGTACGGCGCCGCGCGGGCCGGCGACGTCGCGCAGGCCAAGACCGAAGTGTCGGCGCTGAAGGCGCTGCGCGGCCCGGTGGCGCGCGAGGCCGGCGAGTACTGGGGCCAGTTCGTCGACATCTACGCCGATGCCGCCGACGCGTGGATCCTCAAGGACGAGGGCCGGCCCGACGCCGCGCTGGCGCTGATGCGGGTGGCCGCCACCGCCGACGCCGGCCACGAGAAGCACATCTATCTTGAGAACAAGCTCCTCCCCATGGGCGAGTCGCTCGGCGACATGGAAGCCGAGCTGGGCCATCCGCAAGAGGCGCTGACTGCCTACGAGGCCTCGCTGACGCTGGCACCGGAGCGTTACCGCTCGTTCCTGGGCGCGGCGCAGGCGGCGGAAGCGGTGGGCGACACGGCAGCGGCGAAGAATTGGGCGGGCAAGCTGCTGGCGCTGGCCAAGGACGGCGACAAGGCGCGTCCGGGTTGGCGGATCGCGGCGGCGATCGTCGGGAAGAGCGGCGGTTGAGCCGGGCCGCTTGCTGAAGGGCCTTGGTAAAGAGGGGCGGAAGTGCAGCCTTGTCAGCGGGCGCGCGGCGCGCCAAGCACCCGGCTGGTCGCCGCGGAAGCTTCAGTCCCATGTCCCTGCAAAAGGTCGCGCTCTTTTCCAAGGAATACCCGCCTCACGTCTACGGAGGGGCCGGCGTCCACGTCGAATATCTCGCGCGCGCGCTCGCTAGGCACGTCGACGTCGAGGTGCGCTGCTTCGGCGAGCAGCGGCGGGACGAGGGTCGTCTCGTCGTCCGCGGCGTTCCGCAGTGGGAGGAGACCGGGCGCGACACCGATCCGCGCTTCGTCGGTGCGGTCGACGCCATGGCGCGCTCGCTGGTGATGGCGAAAGACCGGCTCGATGCCGACCTCGTGCATTGCCACACCTGGTACACCGACATGGCCGGCCTCATGGCCGCCAAGTTGTGGGGCGTGCCCTATGTGCTGACGATCCACTCGCTGGAGCCGCTGCGGCCGTGGAAGGTCGAGCAGCTCGGCAACGGCTACCATCTCTCGGCCTGGATGGAGAAGACGGCGATCGAGGCGGCCGACGCGGTGATCGCCGTCTCGCAGGAGACCCGCGCCGACGTGCTGCGCCACTTCGCGATCGCGCCGGAGAAGGTCCACGTCATCCACAACGGCATCGATCCCGACGAGTACAAGGCCGTGCCGGGCACCGACGTCCTAACCCGCCACGGCATCGATCCGACCAGGCCTTTCGTGCTCTTCGTCGGCCGCATCACGCGGCAGAAGGGCATCATCCATCTCGTCGACGCGATCCCGAGGATCGATCCCTCGATTCAGGTGGTGCTGGCGGCCGGCGCGCCGGACACGCCGGAGATCGGCCGCGAGATGGAGGCCGGCGTCGCCCGCGTCGCGGCGCAGCGCCCCGGCGTCATCTGGATCCGCGACATGCTCCCGCGCGCCGACGTCATCCAGCTCTACACCCATGCCAGCGTGTTCTGCTGCCCGTCGGTCTACGAACCGTTCGGCATCATCAACCTCGAGGCGATGGCCTGCGGCACCCCGGTGGTCGCCTCGAGGGTCGGCGGCATTCCGGAGGTCGTGGTGCCGGAGGAGACCGGGATTTTAGTCGACATCGGGCTGAAGCCCGGCACCGGCTTCGAGGCCATCGATCCCGCCGGCTTCTCGGAGGCGCTGGCTGCGGCGATAAATCGCCTCTGTGCGGATTCCTCGCTCCGAGCGCGCTTCGCTGCGGCGGGGCGGGCGCGGGTGGAGGCGCATTTCAGCTGGGAGCGGATCGCGAAGACCACGCTGGCGCTCTACGAGGATGTGATCGCCGCGCCTGCGCGATCCTGAGGGCCACGACAACCCTCGCCGCGATTCCTCCATAATTAACCGTGACGACGCCGGTTAACCCTGAGGAAGCATGGCGGGGGATGGCGGCGCCTCAAGCGTGGCGGCAGGCGGCGCGGCGGCTTAAGGGTTCGTTAAGGCCGGAACGGGGCGCTGCGCCCGCGAGCGGCGGTGGGGAACGCTGGGCGACCATGGATGATGTCTGGTTCGCGACCGGCCTGACACGCGGTGACCTCGACCTCTGCCTCGGCGCGCTGGCGCTGCAGGCGGGCAAAGGATCGCCGCTGATCGCCGTCGCGACCCGCGGCGAGGACGGTCCGCGCCTAGTCCTGGCGAGCCGCGCCTTGTTCAAGCTGTTCGGGGTGGACGGCGACGCGGCGCTGTCGCGGCGTCTTCTCGAAGGAAAAGACCCCGGCGCGCGGCGGCTTGCGGCGCTGCAGGGCTCGCTGTCGCTCGGCGGCGCGCCGCGGCTGGAGCGGCTGCGCTTCTCGATCGGGCCTGGCAGCGAGATCATCACCTTTCTGTGCCGCTGCGTCCGCGCAGAGGATGGCGCCGCGCTGTTCGTCGCCGCGGCGCTGGGCGTCAGGACCGGCCTGCTGCCGGAGCCGGCATTGGCAGCAGCGGTTCAGCCCGCGCCGCAAGAACATCGCGTCGAGGCGCGTCGCGAGCCGGCGAGCGCTCCGCCGCCAACCGAAACGAAGCCGCCCGAGCGGGAAGCGGCCGATTCCGGCGCGACCGAGCCCGCGGCAGGCGCGTCGGAGGCGCTGGGTCCTCTCGACGTTCCGGCGATCCATGCCGCGTTGCGCGAGCGCTGGCCGAGCCGGCGCAACCTGCGCTTTCTGTGGCAGAGCGACGCCAACGCCGTCTGCACCCAGGTGTCGCCGCCTCTGTCGGAGATCGTCGGGCAAGGCAACGCCGACCTCGTCGGCCTCGACCTGATCGAGCTCGCACCCCGTCTGGATCCGTCGGGCAGACTGGAAACCGCGTTGCGCTCGCGCGAAACCTGGAGCGGGGTCGACGTCGCCTGGCCGATCGACGAGGCCTCCGCCGCCGTGGCGGTGGGGCTCGGGGCGATCCCGGCCTTCGACGGCGACCGCAGCTTCGCCGGCTACCGCGGCTACGGGGTCGTCAAGTTGGACCAGCTGGTGGCGCGCGAGCCGCTGCGCATCGGCTACGGGGCGCAAGCCTCCTCGGGACAGGTCATCGCCTTTCCGTCGAAAGCGCTGTCGAGCGAGGACCAGCGCGCTTTCGCGGCGCTTGCCGCCGAGCTGCGCGACCGAGCCGGCCTGCCTGGTGAAGGGAAGGTCGTGTCGGAGCCTGCGGCCGAGCCGGCTGCCGCCCCCTCCGCGGCCAACGACGCGTCGCACGAGGACAGGCCGGCTCCGGAGCCGGTCGAGGCCGCCGCAGCACCGAGCCCCCTGGAGCCTGTGTCTGTTGAAGCCGAAGAGGCGAAGCCGACGGACACACCCGTTGCGCCGGCTCGACGCGACGATGCGCTGCGCGCGTCCGAGATCGCGCGCAACGGCCTGACCCTGCTCGACAAGCTTGCGCTCGGCCTGCTGGTCAGCCGCGACAATGTGCCGATCTTCGCGAACCGCCATTTCCTCGAGCTGACAGGGTTCGCGGACGAGGACGCGCTGCACGCTGCCGGCGGGCTGGCACACCTCTTCGGCGGCACGCCCGGCAACGCCAGCGGCGCCGAGTCTGTGACGGTTCGCACTCGCCAGGGCGGCACGGTGCCGGCGACGGCCCGGCTGCAGCGGATCGACTGGGACGGCCTGCCCGCGACGGTGCTGACGTTGCAAGGCGAGGCGCGGGTGTCGCCCAAGCCGGCGGCTCCATCCGCGCGCGAGGACGACGAGCGGCGCGAGCTGCGCGCGATCCTGGAGACCGCGACCGACGGCGTTGTCGTGATGGACGACGAGTGCAACGTGCTGTCGCTCAACCGCGCCGGCGAGGCGCTGTTCGGTCGCGACCGCGGCGAGGTCAGCGACAAGCCGTTCCTCGAGCTGTTCGCGCCGCACGATCGCGGCCTCGTACGAGATTACCTCGAGGGCGTCAGGTCGGATGCCACGCGCTCGCTGCTCAACGACGGCCGCGAGGTCCGGGTCGCCGCCGCGCAGGGCGGATCGATCCCGGTGTTCATGACGCTTGGCCGGCTCGGGCCGGTGCGCGAGCAGGGGACGCCGGAGAAGCCGGCGCGTTTCTGCGCCCTGTTTCGAGACCTCACGCACTGGAAGAAGGTCGAGGGCGAGCTGGAGGAGGCGCGCCACGTCGCCGAGCGCGCCAGCGCGCTCAAGTCCGACTTTCTCGCCAAGGTCAGCCACGAGATCAGGACGCCGCTCAATGCCATCATCGGCTTCGCAGAGGTGATCATGGAGGAGCGCTTCGGCCCGGTCGGCAGCGAGCGCTACAAGGACTACCTGCGCGACATCCACGGCTCCGGCACCCACGTCATGAGCCTCGTCAACGACCTGCTCGATCTGTCCAAGATCGAAGCCGGCAAGCTGGAGCTCGCGCCGGAGTCCGTCGACTTCAATCGCATCGTGTCGGAATGCGTGTCGCTGATGCAGCCGCAGGCAAGCCGCGAGCGCGTGATCATGCGGCTTGCGCTCGCCACGACCCTGCCGCGCATCACTGCCGACGAGCGTTCGTTGCGTCAGATCGCGCTCAACCTGCTGAGCAACGCCGTCAAATTCAACGAGCCCGGCGGTCAGGTGATCATCGCCACGCAGCTGACGGAGTCAGGCCACGTCGTGCTGCGCATCCGCGATACCGGACCGGGCATGTCGGAGGGCGACATCGCCGCCGCCTTGGAGCCGTTCCGCCAGCTTTCGACCTCGCGGCCGCCGGCCTCGGGCATCGCCGGCACCGGACTCGGCCTACCGCTCACCAAGGCGCTGGTCGAGGCCAACGACGCCTCGTTGACGATCCGCAGCAAGGTCGACCAGGGCACCTTCGTCGAGGTCGCGTTCCCGCCGGCGCGGGTGCTCGCCGCCGGCTGAGGCGCGGAACGCAATGAGGCGATGGCGCCTCTCAAACGACGACAGGAGTAAGACGCCATGAGCGAGAAGGTCAAGAACAAGGACGCCGAGCCGGAGGAGTCGAAGACGACCGACCTCGAAGAAGGTTTGGAGGAAACGTTTCCCGGCAGCGATCCCGTCAGCGCCACCCGCAGGGGCGAAAGCAGCGACGAGAAGAAAGACGACAAGAAGGATTGAAGCGGCATCTCGGCAGCCGGGAACTCCGCAAAGCTTGTCGCTATTATGACATCTATCGAGGTGATGATTGGGGCGCCCATGGTTGTCGATATCGACGCGTCCAGGCTAGAGCGCGTCAATCGCGCCATCGAGGCTCAGAAACGCTTCATACGAACGGTGCCAGATCCCGACAATCGCGAGCGTGCCGAGGCCAATCTCATGAGCCTTGTTCTCAAGCGTGACGAATACGTCGACGCTCAGGAAGCATTTCTCAACCAGGTGCTGATCAAGTAATCTGCGCGAGAGCGTCGAGCAGCGACTGCTCCGTCGTCGCTCTCGCGACGCTGATTGTCCAGCCTGCTTCGAGTAACGGCGCGGCGACATCGTCCGACAGGCAGAGGTTGTGCGTCGGCACGGGAAGTTTGGACGCGGTGACCAGTCCCGCAAACAGCGTCGCGCTGCGGCGCGAGAAATGCAGCGCGGCGTCGATCGTGCAGGTCGAGAGGTGGTCTTCCGCCTGCGCCGTCAGGCTGCCGACGGGGCGGGCTTCGTAGACCTCGACGACTTCGACGGGCTGCTCAGTGACGGCCAGCGCGGTTTCGATGTCTGGCTTGCGATCGCGTCCGGCGAGGTACGCCACTTGCTGCCGGCCAGGCCGCTTGCTCATCTCGAAGGCCAGCGAGATCGCGTTGGGCGCGACGAAGGCCGCACCGAGAAACCCGCGCTGCCGCGCCGCATCGCGGGTGCGCGTGCCGACGAGCCAGAGCGGAACGAGGCGCCGCGCCTCGGGAGGCGGTCCCCAGTCGTCGGCCACGGCGAAGAAGGCCTGCCCGCTGGTGGCGAGGAGGCCGTCGACCATGCCGCCTGGCCAACGCGCGGGCAGCGGAACGATCTCGATGACCGGCGACACCAGGACGCGATGGCCGAGACCCTCCAGGACGGCGCGCGTGCGCGCCGCATCCTCTACCGCGCGGGTCAGCAGCACGCGCATCGATCAGTGCGGCTCGAAGAAGCCGGGCGGCAGCCGCGCACGGATGGTCTCGCCGG